>JAEYOM010000180.1 GCA_023411715.1 Bacillota bacterium
TATTACGACCTCGCCGAGGTACTGGTCAAATTGAACAGGTACGATGAAGCGATCGATAATTTGAAAAAGTCGATAACTCTTTTCCCTAAGAGCAGAGATTATATTAAAGATGATCCGGATTTTGATGCAATCAAGGGTATGAATGCTTTTAAAGCTTTACTCCCTGCTTCCTGATGCTTGACGGCGATACGCGGTTGTATTTCTTGTATAATTTACTGAAATAATATGCGTCCTCATAGCCGACCGACCTTGCGACAGATTTGATGGAATAACCGCCTTCCTGCAGCATTTCGCGCGCTTTGGACAGGCGCAGCTTTATAAGGTAATTGATCGGAGTTTCGCCCGTCTCTTCCTTGAAAACCTTTGAGATATAAGTCGGACTGAGGTAGATACTCTTTGATATCGTATCAAGCGAAACGGGGCGCATGTAATTCTCGTTCAGAAAAGTTATCAATGTGCTGACAATAGCAGACTTTTCATTGGAATCAAAGCTGACGAGCGGATTTTTACTCGGGCACAGATCTGAACGGGTCGTTTTGAGAAACAGCACGATCAGCCGCATTACCTGGATTTTGAGCATCAGTTCACAGCCCGGCAGATTGTTCCCCTGCTCCAGATAGATATCGCTGCAGCATTTGAAGAAGTCCTGCTCATGCTCCTGCAGGTTTGTGACCGGGCACGTTTCCGGATCAATCAGATTGTTTTTTGTCAGACCTTCGATCTGTATGTTGTCAAAGCCCACGTGAAGTTCAAGGATCTCCTCGCCGGGTTTTACAGTTTTGCCGTGATTCACGCCGGGGTTGAAGACGAGCATATCGCCTTTTTTTACCTGGTACTGCGCATCGGCTATACTGTATGAGCATTCGCCTGAAAGCACATAGATCATTGTAATGAAATCATGGCAATGGATCTTCATCTCATGCGTTTCATCGAATTTACGTTTGAAGGTGAAATAAACATGGGGATTGAAGCTTTCCGTATTGACGCCCAGATCGAACATCGGTATACCCAGACCTTTATAAATTTGTTCCTAATCAAAATAAGATTATACATCATAAAATTAAAAATGTACATTTTCTTGTTGCGTTACTTATCGGATAATAAATTGTAATGGCAGTCCGGTCATTTGCCGAGCAGACATGCCAAATAAAAGGGAAAGCTGATACATATGGCCGTATTCAAATGGGTTTGGAGTTTCATAAAAAAATACAAATACATATTTCTGACGGCAATGTTCCTGGTCGTCCTTATGAACCTGCTAAGCATGGTCAACCCGATCGTGCAGGGCATCATTGTTGATAAGGTCATAAAGGGAGGACAGGCGGAGATTTTCGGGATCAACGTCGACAGGATCATAAAGGGCGGGCAGGCAGAGATACTGCTGACGCTGGCCATGATAATGATCGTAACTACTTTGATCAAATCCGTATTCAGGTACATCTATTTGAACATGTTCGAATATGTATCGCAGAGCGTCACATTCAATGCGAGAGAAGCCATTTTCAAACGCCTGCAGGAGCTGGATTTCGAATTCTTCGATAATACAAAAACGGGAGACATAATGGCCCGTATGACAGGCGACATGGATGCCGTAAGACACTTTACGTCGTACGTCATATATTCGTTATTTCTTAATGCAATAACCTTCATATCGGTTATTGTGATCCTATTCTCGATAAATGCCACGTTCACGCTGATCCTGCTGGCGATCACGCCGGTTACCGGGATACTGGCCGTAAAGCTTGCCGGCAAGGTCAAACCGGCATTTACAGCCATACGCAATCAGTTTTCAAAACTCAACTCGACCGTACAGGAAAGTATCAGCGGAAACCGGGTTATCAAGGCATTTGCAAAGGAAGATTACGAGATATATAAATTCTCGCGCGAGAATGCGGGTTATATGGACAGGAACATCGAAGCGGCGAAAATATGGGAAAAATACCTGCCTGTGCTGGATTCCGTAGCAGGCTTCCTTTCGGTGGTCATTATTTTAGTCGGCGGCATAATGGTCATACGCGGGAATATCACGCTAGGCCAGCTCGTCACGTTCAACAGTTTCATCTGGGCGCTGAACAACCCCATGAGGCAGGTAGGCTGGCTTATAAACGATACGCAGCGGTTTGCGGCGTCAGCCGAAAAAATAATGGCGCTCCTTGACAGGGAACCCAGGATAAAGAGCAAGGAAGAGTCGATCAACGGGGTCAAGGTGGATGGCAGGGTCGAATTCAGAAACGTATGCTTTAGTTACGGCGAAAATGAAGTGCTGGAAGATGTCTGTTTCAAGGCTTATCCGGGGCAGACCATAGCGGTGATCGGTCCGACCGGCTCAGGCAAATCGACTTTGGTGAGCCTTATCTCAAGGTTTTATGACTGTACCGGGGGGGAGATCCTGATCGACGGCAGGGATATACGCGATTACGATGTGAGGGAGCTGAGGGAGAATATTGCTGTGGCAATGCAGGATGTGTTCCTGTTTTCGGATACGATCGAAGGCAATATAGCATACGGTACTCCGGAGGTTTCGTTTGAAAAAGTACAGTGGGCTGCGGATATGGCCGGAGCGAACGACTTTATTGAAAGCTTCGGCGACGGCTACGATACGATAATCGGTGAACGCGGAGTCGGACTGTCGGGAGGGCAGAGACAGAGGATAGCTCTTGCCCGCGCGCTAATAAGGGATCCTTCGATACTGATACTTGACGATACGACATCGAGCGTCGATATAGAGACGGAGCATGCAATACACAAGTCACTCGGCGAGTTTTACAGAAGCAAGACTGCCTTTGTGATAGCGCACAGGATCTCTTCTGTCAGGAATGCAGACCTTATACTGGTGCTCGACTCCGGAAAGATAGTCGAAAGCGGCACGCATGACGAACTGCTGGCCAGGAAGGGTTACTATTACAGCGTATTTATAAACCAATACGGAGATTTTGACAAGGAATCGGCCGGAGCTGCGTGCTGACGGCGTAACCTGCGAGGACACATTTTGCGGCAGCCGGACGAATTCCAGCATATGGCTGCAGCAAGGAGAAATTCCTGCATTTGCGTCAATTACAGCGGCAGACCGTAATTCAGGGGGTAAATAATGGCGAGGAACAAATTCGACATAGATGAGGAACTTGATACCAAGTTCGATTTCAAACAGCTGAAAAGATTGATGGCCTATCTTATACCTTACAAATGGAAGGTCATATCGACGGTCCTGCTGATGCTGACGGCCAGCGTATTGGCTTTGCTCGGCCCTTACCTTGTCAAAGTGGCGATTGACGAGAAGATACCGAACAAGGATTTTAAGGGATTGGCACTTTTGGCAGTCATATATCTTGTAACATTGGTTTTCAATACGATATGTATGAAATACAGGATCAGGACGATGACCTTTATTGGCCAGAGTGTGCTTCACAACATCAGGAAGGACCTGTTCGTCCACCTGCAGAAGCTGCCCTTTTCCTATTATGACAGCAGGCCGCACGGCAAGATACTCGTAAGGGTGGTCAACTACGTCAACTCGCTGAGTGATTTGCTTTCCAACGGTATAATCAACGTCATTACCGATATGTTCACACTGGCAGCGATCATATGCTTCCTGCTGTTCCTGAATTTAAAACTGGCTATGATATGCCTTGCAGGCCTGCCGGTACTGGTCGTGGCCATCATGCTTGTAAGGAACGCCCAGCGAAAGGCCTGGCAGAAGGTCAGCAGGAAACAGGCCAACATGAATGCATATATCCATGAAAGCATTTGCGGCATCAAGGTCACACAGTCTTTTGCCAGAGAAGACGAAAATATGAAGATATTTCTTGGGCAGAGCGACGATTTCAGAAAGTCCTGGCTTGCTGCCGTAAAGATACAGTTTCTTACATGGCCCTTTATCGATATAATTTCCGTAGCCTGCGTAACTGCGGTTTTCATCGCAGGTGTAAGGTGGCTCGGGACCGGCGGCATTACCGTAGGTATAATTATAGCCTTCATAAGCTATATCTGGCGCTTCTGGGAGCCCGTCAGCAACCTCGGGAATTTCTACAACTCCATCATAAATGCTGTAGCATATCTTGAAAGGATATTTGAGACCATAGACGAAAAACCCATCGTGGCAAACCTGCCCGGGGCTTCAGAAATGCCGCAGATAAAGGGAAGTGTCAAATTTAGGGACGTAGTGTTCTGCTATGAAAAGGATGAAGTCATACTCGACCATGTAAGCTTCAGAGTGCTGCCCGGCGAGACCGTCGCGCTCGTTGGCCCTACTGGAGCCGGGAAATCTACAGTAGTCAACCTTGTCAGCCGTTTCTATGACATAGTTTCGGGCAGCGTGGAGATAGACGGCCTCGATGTAAGGAGCGTAACTCTTGAATCACTGAGAAGACAGATGGGTATCATGCTGCAGGATACGTTCATCTTTTCGGGAACGATCATGGACAATATCAAATACAGCAGACTCGACGCAACTGACGAAGAAGCGATCGAAGCGGCTAAGGCGGTCAGGGCGCATGATTTCATCGCCGCCATGCCTGACGGGTACAATACGCAGGTCAATGAAAGGGGCTCCAGGCTTTCTGTCGGACAAAGGCAGCTTATCTCCTTCGCAAGGGCGCTGCTTGCCGATCCGAGGATACTGGTACTCGACGAAGCCACCTCGAGCATCGATACGAAAACAGAACTGGCGCTTCAGGAAGGCCTGCAGAGGCTTTTAAAAGGGCGTACCTCATTCGTGATAGCGCACAGGCTGTCAACGATAAAAAACGCCGACAAAATAATGTATGTGGAGGACGGCAGGATAATCGAACAAGGCACCCACGATGAGCTTATGGCACGGGGCGGAGCTTACAATAAGTTATACACGGCGCAGTACCGGCTGCTTGAAGTAAGCTAGGCGGTGTGATGAGCGGTGGAACGGAGGGCCCCGGTACCCCGATCACTGTATTCCGGCTGGAAATACGAAAGGCAGGCCCTTGGGGAATATTTCCAAAACAGCTTTGTCGGCAAGTATGATCTCACCGTCACGATTCATCGGGATAGGCTTTCCGGCAGTTATTTCGACCTTCCTGGAACGAAGCAGATGAACGCCCTTGATAGCTCCGTGTAGGCCTATCATATATTGGGGGAATAGCCTGAATATACTCAGTCTTGACATATGCTCGACATAACATATGTCAAACAGGCCGTCATCGATCTCGGCATCCGGCAGCGCCTTCATGCCGCCCCCGTAATATCTGCCGATCCCGGCCGCTATAAGCAGGGTCCTGCCCGAGATGGTCCCAGTATCCGTGTTCAGCTCCATCTGATGATTCTTGCAGATTAAGATAGCCGAAAGCAGACCAAGGATATAAGCCAATTTGCCTGATACCAGGGGCAGCTTCTTGAAATGGCTTGTCTGGTAGACCACTTCCGCATCGAAACCCAGCGATGTGATGTTTACGAAGTATTTGCCGTTGACCGAAGCATAATCTATGAGCTTCTCCGAGCCCTCTACAGTTGCCTGCAGTATATTTTCCGGTATCTTTTCACCGACAATGCTCCTGATAAAATCATTGCCGGAGCCGCTCGGTATTACCGCCAGACTGCTGCCGCTGCCGGCCATTCCATTCAATACCTCGTTGAGCGTACCGTCGCCTCCTACCGAGTAGATCCTGAGCCGACCGGCCTTACTATGCTCATGGGCTATTATTGTCGCATGTCCGGGGTATTCTGTCACCTTAATCTCATTTTCATAGCCATGAGTCTCGCAGTAATCCTTTATTTCAGGTATAAGTCTGAGAGTTTTGCCTTTGCCCGCTACAGGATTCAAAATAAACAGATGCTTCATTATACTCCGCCTTTAATAGAAGAATGGCATGCTCCGAAAGTTTGCGAATGTGATCTTTAACGACGAAAACAGGTAAATTACAACTATATTATAGCAGCTAGATAGTATATGGACAATTATCATATTTATATTTACATAATTTTGAGTGAACAGTGATTTCTTATTGTTGTAGGGGAGCAGGTGGGAGAATGATCCCTGAAACAACCGAGACAGATGACGGCTGCTGCGGGTTGTCCCCGGTCTGATGTGAATTCTCTGGCAAGGGCCGTACTATCGAAGGTTCTGATGATTAAGCAGCCGACGCAGAAATACTTGGCGGCAAAGCTTAGGGACAATGCTAATAGATCCTGGTTCATCACGTTGCTTTCAGGATATGCGATCAAAGTGAAAGCACTTTCCGTCACCATAATTTCACCTGTTATTTTGTAAAGCTTCTGTAAAAGTACGGGAGACTTGACGGCCGTAATGCTCCAGCGCTCGCTGCTGAACGAGGAAAGGCTTGCGAAGGACAGGTTTATTATTTTTTCCAAAAGGCCGTCCTCGAATTTGGAGTTGTTTTCGAGAAATGCCATCGAACTGCGTTTCTCGAACATTTGTCTCATTTCATGTTTCAGACTTGACATTTTGATACCTCCCGGCCGAAATATTCCTTATCGATAGTCTTTCCCGAATGACATGCCCTATGTGTTTTCCCTGCCAAAGCAGGATTTTTTTTATAAATAGCGAATATATTTATGTGAGGTGGGAAGAATGCTGATAGATACAAGTGTGACCATCGCATATAAATGTACTTTCTGCGGGAGTTTTGAATTTTTCAATTTCTCGCTGTTTACATTATTACATAAAAAGAATTACTGCTTATCATGCCGTTGTAAGAAATCATTTATTACAATAAAACAGGAGGGTAAAAACAATTTTTTGATCAGTATTCCCTGTATTGGATGCGGTAACGAACACACCTATCTTTTCACCAAAAAAGGCATCCTGTCGGGAGACCCCATTGCCGTTAACTGTCCCGAGACCGGCACCAAAATATGCTTTGCAGGCAGGGATGAAGCGGTTCGCAAAAAGGTAGACAGCCTCGAGGAAGAGCTCGACGAATTAATAAATATGTATGGGTACGAAAGTTATTTCGATAATACGCAGGTCATGTTCGATACTCTTAATCGCATACACGATATTGCATTGAATGGAAACCTGCAGTGCGAATGCGGAAATAACGAAGTGGAACTGGTGCTGCTTTCGGATTGTATCCTGCTGCGGTGTGTGAAATGCGGCGGCAGTAAGAAGATCCCGGCTGCGTCAAACAAAGATTTGAAGGAAATACTGATGAAAAACCGGATATCGATAACGGAAGAAAACCTTTTAACCAGACAATCAGGTGATAAATTCGGGAAATAAGAATTGCCGGGTTTGCGTGTAAAAGCGCGGATAAGCCTGTTCAAGGTTTTTGCATTTGACAATGAAATGTGTCGATGCTATAATATTCTTTGTAATAGAGATTCGTTCTATTGTTTAGATTCCCTGTTTAAACTTAGAAAAATTATATGTTTCATATTAAGCTGCGGCCGCAGTTATATCTATGACTACAGACTGTGGCTTTGCAGATTGGTCCGGATTTGTAATGCACAGATATTCACTCGGATTTCTGATTAACAAATTCAATTAATATATTTAAATAGGTGGTGGATTATGGAAGAAGTGAACCTTACTGCGAAATCGTTGGAGGATTTGCAGTACATAGCCAGGATGATGGGCCTAAGAAGCATCAGCAATTATTCCAAGGAAGAATTGATCGAAAAGATCCATAAGGCTGGAGCCGGAAGTAACAAAAAGAAGGGTGCCGAAATGGACGGCGCCGAAACCGGCGTTGAAGTATCGGCCGGCAAGTCTAAAAAGGGCAGGAAACCCAAAAAAGCAGAAACAGAAGAAAATTCGGCTGAAACCGCCGAAGCTTCTGAAAAAATAAAGACATCCCACAGAACTAAAAAATCCGGTACTTCCGAAGCTGCTGATAATAAAGGCGGATCGGAAAACAAGCCTGAAGAAAAAATCGATATCGTTGAAAATAAAATATCCGATGAAACAAAACCTGCTGAGCAGTTGCAGCCTGTTACCGCTGTAACGGATGAACCCGTTGTCCTGAGAAAATCAAAAAGAGGCAGGCCGAGCAAAGCAGCCATGGAAGACAGAAAGGCTGCAAAGACCGGAGAAGTAAAGGTTGCCGGTAAAGAAACCAAAGATACCGGTATTTCGACCGAAGCCGCAAAGCCGGCCAGCGGACCGCAGCAGGAAACTCCTGAATCGCCAAAGCAGGCCGAAGTCGTAATTAACGATGCGACTGCAAGCACTATACAGGAATCGGCGGAAGAAGCTGAGATAGTTACAGGCAGGGGCGTTTACCAACCCAGGTACGATAAAAACCGGGGAAGGCGGTGGCAGAGGGATCAGCGGCAGTTATCGTTCGAAACGCAGGCGGAAAGACCTGCAGCTACCGAAGTGGCAGTACAGGTGAGGGCGGAGCCCGATGAAGCGGCGAGGCCCGAATCGACGAGACAGGAATCCGCAAGACAGGAACCCGTTAGGCAGGAATCCGCAAGACAGGAGTCCGCAAGACAGGAGTACAGGCCTGAAAATGGCAGGCAGGATGTCAGGACTGAGAGCGGAAGACCTGAATACCGGCCGGATTACAGGCCTGAGAACGGCAACGGAAGGACCGACGAAGCTGTCAGAACCGAAGACAGACAGATGCAGAGGCCTTATGACCAGCAGCAGAGGAAGGAGCCCTGGAACCAGCAGCAGGATAAACAAGTCCAGCAGAACGGAGCTGAAAAAATTGAAAGCGACGATCCGGTGGAAGGTGTTCTGGAAGTGCTTCCTGACGGTTACGGTTTCCTAAGAAGCGATAATTTTCTGTCGGGAACCAAGGACGTATATGTTTCCCCCTCACAGATAAGAAGATTCGGTCTTAAAACCGGAGACAAGATAAAAGGCAAGGGCAGGATACCGAAGGAAGGCGAGAAATTCCAGGCGCTGCTTTATGTGCAGACCGTTAACGGCGATACGCCCGACGTAGCTTCAAAGAGGGTATCCTTCGAGTATCTGACGCCGATATTCCCGAATCAGCGCATCACGCTCGAGACGTCCCCGAGGGAGCTCTCGACGAGGCTGATCGACCTTATTGCGCCTATAGGCAGAGGCCAGAGAGGCATGATCGTGTCTCCACCTAAAGCAGGTAAAACCATACTGCTCAAAAAGATAGCAAACGCTATAACGACCAATTACCCCGAGATAGAGCTGATCGTCCTGCTGATAGACGAACGTCCTGAGGAAGTTACCGACATGCAGCGTTCTATTGACGGGGAAATAATTTATTCCACATTCGACAAAGTGCCCGAACACCATATAAAGGTCGCTGAAATGGTATTGGAAAGGGCTCAGAGGCTTGTTGAGCACAAAAAGGACGTAGTAATCCTTCTTGACAGTATCACAAGGCTCGCAAGGGCATATAACCTTACGATCCCGCCTACGGGCAGGACGCTTTCAGGCGGACTTGACCCGGGTGCGCTGCACAGCCCCAAAAGGTTCTTTGGATCGGCACGTAATATAGAATACGGCGGCAGTCTGACCATTATCGCTACAGCGCTGATCGAAACCGGCAGCCGCATGGACGATGTCATTTTCGAGGAGTTCAAGGGTACGGGCAACATGGAGATCCACCTTGACAGAAAAATGTCGGAAAAACGTATTTTCCCTGCCATCGACATCAACAAGTCGGGTACGAGGAGAGAGGACCTGCTGCTGAACCAGAAGGAAATGGAAAGTATCTGGGCTATCAGGAAGGCAATGAGCAACCTGGGTACTTCGGACGTTACGGAGATGATACTCAGCAGGTTGACCCAGACCAAGACGAACGACGATTTTGTCAACAGTATAAACAAGTCGTTCATTGATAAATAGAGAATTTCCCATGACGTGAAGATTTTCGATTGAACCGATGCATTATAAAATAGTGCTTGATTACCAATGCAAGTTATGTTAAAATATTTTTTGCCTTATTGTTTGAGCAAAATGGCACAATCTATTTTGCAGATGGGTGAAGGAGAGTGAATAAGAGATGAAGGAAAATATCCATCCGAAATATGGAGAAGCAGTAGTTAAATGCGCTTGCGGGAACACTTTTGTGACAGGTTCCACCAAAAAGGAACTGCATGTTGAAATATGCTCAAATTGTCATCCGTTCTTTACGGGCAAACAGAAGCTTGCCGATACAGGCGGACGTGTTGAGAAGTTCAAGAAGAAGTATGGTATCGTAGACAACAACGGTTGATCAATATTTGAAAAATGGACTCAAAAATGTTACACTAAAGGCTGAAGACTTATTCGGCCTTTATTTTTTAATGGAACATAGCAAATTGCTGCGCAGCATAATAAGGAAGCTTATGCGCTTGCGCAATAAGCTTTGAGAAACCGGGGGTATGGCTTGACAGGCGGCAGTCCGCCAAGCTATGGGGGGGTTTATGAAAAAAACGACAATAGGCGGCCAGGCATTATTGGAAGGTCTCCTGATGATGGGCCCTGAAAATATAGCCATTGCAGTGCGCAAGCCGGATGGCGAGATAGTGCTCGACAAAAAACCGCTGCCTGAAAAAACACCAATAACGAAGGTCCCATTCATCCGTGGAAGTGTGAACCTTTTCAGGCAGATGGTCGTCGGTGTGAAAGCACTGATGTACTCCGCAGATTTTGTGGAGCTTGAAGACGAGGCGGATAAGAAGCCTTCAAAAATAGACGCATTCATAGAAAGAACGTTCAAGGACAAGGGAAAGGATGCTGTGATCTACTTTTCCGTTATTTTTGCTTTGGCGTTGAGCATTGGGCTGTTTATCCTTCTGCCGAATTTTCTGGCCGGTTTGATCAACCTCAAAAAAGAAGGCTCGGGAGTGATACTGTACAATCTTTTTGAAGGCGTCATCCGCATACTGATATTTCTGATATATATTTATCTGGCAACAAAGCTCAGTGACATCAAGCGCGTATGGATGTACCACGGCGCGGAGCACAAGACCATCCACTGCTACGAAAACGGCGAGGAGCTAACCGTGGAAAATATCAGGAAGTATTCGACGCACCATCCAAGGTGCGGTACCTCGTTCCTGTTCCTGGTCATGATCGTTAGTATAATTGTGTTTTCGTTCCTCGGATGGCATAACGCGCTGTTAAATGCTTTTCTTCGCCTGCTTATGATACCCGTGGTCGCTGGAGTGGCATACGAGATACTCCGGTTCGCCGGCAGGCATACGGAATGGCTTGCTATGAGAATAATCAATGCACCCGGCATGCTGTTCCAATACATGACTACGAGGGAGCCCGATGATTCCATGATCGAGGTTGCCATTGTCGCAATGGAAAATGTAATAGTCAGGGACGACTCTGATAAGTGGTAACAGGACGGAAAGCTTCCCCAAATATTAAGGTGGAATGCAATAGGACAGCAGGAAGATAAAATGACATATAACGAAGCACTCAAAGCAGGGATACAGAAATTGAAAGTTGCAGATATCGAGGCCCCGGCGTCAGATGCCGGGGCTCTGCTATGTGCTGCCGCAAAATGCGACAAGGTCTTCCTGTATTCTCATGGGGACAGTGTTTTAAGGGAAGAAGATCTGAAGTCTTATCTGGATGCCTTGAAAAAACGTGCTCAAGGTTATCCGCTGCAGTATCTGACAGGTATTCAGGAATTTATGTCGCTCCCCTTCGAAGTAGGACCGGCAGTGCTGATCCCTAGGCAGGAGACAGAGCTGCTTGTCGAAACAGTTATCAGGTTTTGTGAAGATAGGTTGTCATCAGCGGGCCTTGCGGAGAGCGGCAGGTCATTGCGCATTCTCGATATCGGAACCGGCTCGGGGTGTATAGCGATAAGCCTGGCGCATTACCTTCCGAAATGCATCGTTACGGCGGTTGATAAAATGGAGGGCGCCCTGGCTGTTGCTGAAAGAAACGCCGTAAAAAACAGTGTGGACGGTCGCATAAATTTTATTAGAAGCGATTTGTTCCAGAATATCGGAGGAGAGGCCTTTGACGTTATCGTATCAAATCCCCCGTATATACGGAGGGACGTGATCCCCGGACTTATGCAGGAGGTCCGCGAGCACGAACCGCGTACAGCTCTTGACGGAGGAAGCGACGGACTTGATTTTTACAGGCAGATTATCGGTGAAGCTCCTGTTCACCTTAAAACAGGAGGGATGCTCGCTTTCGAAACAGGATATGATCAGGCTGCGGAAGTAGCCTCACTAATGCCTCCTAATTTTGTTGACATAAAGACATTACGCGATTTATCCGGCATAGACAGGGTCGTATCAGGCATCTGTGCAGGATGTCCGTCATTGTATACAAAATTCATACCATAATTTCCAAGCCTGCTCATTTCTAGGCACTATAAGGATTTCATTTTTAAAAAAAGGCGTTTTCTGTGTTGATTGTATACAACAATTATAGTATTATATTGTAGGTGATAAATAGAAAGGAGCCTGCTTGTGGAAACGTATTTATTATTAGCTATAGCAATATTATTGCCTGTACTCTGTGCGGGTCTGTGCTCGATAATCAGGGGCAGGAAAGGCCGAAGCATTATTGTATCGGCAGCTGCGCTGTTATTGTCAGTTGTTGCGATACTGCTCGTCGGCGATATAAGGGCCGCAGGCGGTAAACTTGCATTAGGACTGGACTCGCCGGTCGATATCAATATGATCGTTGAGATCCTCGATATTGCTTTGATCCTTTACATTATTTATATAGGGTATTCACTGAAAAAAAGGCTGATTTCATGTCTGGCATCCGTTCAGCTGGTACTGATTTTGCTCTTTGAAATATTCGGATCTGTCAGGGAACCTGAGAAGGTATTCATGCTCGATTATCTGTCATTGATAATGGTGCTCCTGGTTTCGATCGTCGGTCCTCTGGTAACGGTTTTTGCGCTAGGCTACATGCATGAGCACGAAGAGCACCAGCATATGAAAAAATCCAGACAGCCGCGTTTCTTTGCTATAATGTTCATCTTCCTTGGTGCTATGAACGGACTTGTGGTAACGAACAACCTTTTGTGGATGGGCTTTTTCTGGGAAGTGACGACACTCTGTTCGTTCCTGCTGATATCGCATGACAGGACCGAGGAAGCGATAAAAAACGGCGCCAGGGCTTTGTGGATAAACCTGATCGGTGGTATAGCCTTTGCACTGGGTACTATCATGATCTATAGCGTAGCAGGTACGCTTGCGATCGATGAAATAATCAGTTCCAGGCCGGGAGCCGCTTTTGCAGGATTTTTGCCGATCGGGCTCGGTATGCTGTGCCTCGCAGGATTTACCAAATCGGCACAGTTTCCGTTCCAGAGCTGGCTGCTTGGCGCAATGGTAGCGCCTACGCCTGTTTCGGGCCTGCTGCATTCAAGCACCATGGTTAAAGCCGGCGTTTACCTGATAGTCCGTTTTGCTCCTGCATTTGCAGGAACCATGCTTGGCACGATCGTCGCCGTAGTCGGCGGTTTTACGTTCATGGTCGGGTCGGCCCTTGCAATCAGTCAGAGAAATGCCAAGCGCGTACTGGCATATTCAACGATCGCAAACCTGGGACTTATCATATGTTGTGCCGGTATAGGCACGAATATAGCGCTCGGCGCGGCAATGCTGCTGATAGTGTTCCATGCGATATCCAAGGGATTGCTGTTCCTTTGCATCGGTACCATCGAACATGGCATCGGAAGCAGGGATATCGAAGATATGCAGGGTTTGATGAAAAAGATGCCGTTTACGACTGTCATCACGGTTATCGGTATGATCTCCATGCTGCTGCCGCCTTTTGGGGTATTGATGACCAAATGGCTTGCTATCGAGGCTGCGGTACATCTGCCGATAGTGCTCGTGCTGATCATACTTGGCAGTGCATTTACGGTATTTTTCTGGGCGAAATCGATCGGTATCATACTGACCATGTCATATAAGACGAGCTTGCATGTGGAAAAGCTGAAAGTTTCCGTAAAGACGGCGCTTTCGATCCTCACACTGTTCGTGCTCGCGGCCAGCATACTGATAGTTCCGCTGTTCAATGCATTTGTCGCACCGCAGCTTTCGATGGACGCACTTGTCGACGCGAGTTCGCTGACGAGCGGTAGCGGCGGGATATGGCTCGGCAACGGTAACGTTCTCAATATGGGAGGCTTTGCGTCGATAGGCTTTTTCATAGTATTGTTTGCGATAGTTTTGACGATACCGGTATTTATCCGTCGGACAAAGCCCGAAAAGATCAAACCGCCGTATATGGGCGGCGAGAATATAAACGACGACATCAGGGGCATAGAGTTTACAGGTCCTGGCGAAAAAGTGGAGAGCGTCATTGTCCACAACTATTATTTTAAAAACCTGCTTGGTGAAGAAAGGCTGACACTTGTAGTCAACCTGATAGCGGGCGCAATTATTCTGATAATGTTTGGGGTGGTGATATGATGAAATATTTGCCGGAAATAATTACAGCATTGATAACAATAATCGCCGCTCCTCTGATTGGTGGCCTTCTCACCGGAATAGACAGAAAGCTGACCGCACGTATGCAGAACAGGATCGGACCGCCGCTGCTGCAGCCGTTTTATGATTTTTTCAAGCTGATCGGCAAGGAGAGGATCACACTGAACCAGACCCAGATGGTCTATGTACTGTGTTATCTGCTGTTTGCCATAATGGCTCTGCTAATGCTGGTACTCAAGCAGGACCTGCTGATGCTGGTATTCGTACTTACATTTTCGAACCTCGCGCTGGTGATCGGTGCAACTAGCGTAAGATCGCCTTTCAGCAAGATCGGTGCACAGAGGGAGATAATACAGATGGTAGCCTACGAACCCGTTATCCTGATGATGACGGTAGGCATCTACCTTACTACAAAGAGCTTTATGATCGAAAGCATTTTCCAGCACGCTCAGCCTATGATCGCAAACCTGCCTCTGGTATTTCTTGCGTTCGTGTTCGTGCTGACGATCAAGCTGAAGAAATCGCCTTTCGACTTCTCCACTTCCCATCACGGGCACCAGGAGCTGGTCAAGGGTATCACGACAGAGTTTTCGGGGCTTCAGCTCGCACTGATCGAACTGACTGACTGGTATGATCTGGTATTGCTTTTGGGCATGATCTCGCTGTTTTTTGCGAAGCCCTTGTGGGTAGGTATATTGATAGCTCTTGCGAGCTATTTCCTGGAGATCGTGATAGATAATATCAGCGCCAGGGTCACTTGGAGATGGATGTTGAAAATTGTGTGGCTGTTCGGCATAGGCGCCGCGTTGACTAATATCATATGGCTCTATGCAAAACGCTAATTTTGATGAGTGAAAGCTGGTGTGAATAAATGGGTAATATATTTCAGAATATAATTAGTAAGTCACGTAAAAAATCGCCATGGATCGTGCACTTTGACTGTAACAGCTGCAACGGCTGCGATATAGAAACACTTGCTTGCCTCACGCCCTTGTACGATGTGGAGCGGTTTGGGATCGTAAATGTCGGTAACCCGAAGCATGCCGATGTCCTTGTGGTCACCGGATCGGTCAACCACCGGAATGTGCGTGCACTGAAGAATATATACAATCAGATCCCCGAACCTAAGGCAGTTGTGGCTGTTGGCGTCTGTGCCTGCACCGGCGGCGTGTTTAAGGATTGCTACAATGTGATTGGCGGGGTCGACAAAGTACTGCCTGTAGATGCATATGTACCGGGCTGCTGCCCGAGACCCGAGGCCATTATCGACGGTATTGTAATGGCGGTAGGCAAAATGGATGAAAAGGCTGCGAAAATGAAGGAAAGCCGAAACTTGGAGGCTGTGAATGATTGAGAATGTGAAGGAAATAACCGTTCAGGAATTGCTCGGTGAAGTGCAGAAGCTGCATTATGACGGCTACAGGTTCGTTACCGCTACCTGCGTAGACAACAATAATGACACATTGGATCTGTATTATCATTTTGACATGGATTACAAGCTGACGAACCTGAAGCTTACGATCCCTAAAGGCGCTGCAGTTCCCAGCGTATCGAAGATCTTTTTCTGCGCTTTGCTCGTGGAAAATGAGATCAAGGAGCTTTTTGGCGTTAATATCGAAAACCTTGTTGTCGATTACGGAGGGCATCTGCTGTTGTCGGACGGTGCGCCCGACAATCCGATGCTCAGGCAGCAGATCACTATAGTGAAAAAGGGGGAAGATAAAAATGCCTAAGACGGTTATACCATTCGGACCACAGCATCCGGTGCTTCCGGAACCCCTTCATCTGAAGCTTGTAATGGAGGACGAAAAGGTTGTCGAGGCTGTCCCTGCGATCGGATATGTTCACAGAGGCCTTGAAAAACTGACGGAATTGAAGGAATTTACTCAGAACGTATATGTTGTTGAACGTATTTGCGGCATTTGCAGCTGCATGCATGCCCAGGCTTACTGCCAGGGCATAGAGAGCCTAATGGGCATTCAGGTGCCTGACAGGGCTCGTTATCTTAGAGTTATCTGGGCCGAGCTGCACAGGATCCACAGCCATCTGTTATGGCTGGGTCTTCTGGCCGATGCGTTCGGCTTTGAGAGTCTTTTCATGCAGGCCTGGAGAGCCAGGGAAAAGATAATGGATATAATGGAAGAGACCGCAGGCAGCAGGGTCATAATATCCGCCAACACTATCGGCGGTACGAGGCGTGATATTTCACCGGAGCTTTTGGTTAAGACAAAGGTCATAATAGATGAGGTCAAGCAGGATATCGAGAAGCTGGAACCCGTGTTCCTTAATGATTATACCGTAAAACACAGGCTCGTGGGCGTCGGAGTACTTTCGCAGAAGGATGCGCACAGGCTCGGAACTGTAGGACCTATGGCGAGGGCCAGCGGGATCGCGATGGACTTCAGAACCACGGGATATGCTGCATACGGCGAGCTGGAATTCGAGCCCATAGTATTGACCGACGGAGACAGCTATGCCAGGACTGTTATCAGGCTGAAAGAGGTCTATCAGTCGATCGATCTGATCAAACAGGCCATAGACAAGCTTCCGGCAGGAGAAATAGCCGCACCGTTCAAGGGATTCCCGACAGGCGAGGTCATATCGAGAGTCGAACAGCCCAGGGGCGAGGTATTGTATTACCTCAGGGCGAACGGCACGAAGAACCTGGAGAGAATGAGATTAAGGACTCCCACATTTGCGAATATCCCGGCGCTGCTTAAGATTTTGCCGGGCAGTGAACTTGCAAACGTGCCGATACTTATCCTGACGATAGATCCCTGCATCAGCTGCACTGAGCGCTGAACAGGGTGGCATCGGAAAAATGCGGCTGCCAGACCGGGATACAGCGGAGAATGATATATACCGGGCAACAGCGGCGTATGGTGAGACATATGGAGTCGGAATGTATTAGATGGAGGTAAAAAACATGTTCGATATGATAGGCAATGTTATGAATAACCTTGTAACGAAGCCTGCCACGAGGAAATACCCGGTGGAGAAAAGGCCTTCGTTCAGCAGGGCTAGAGGCCACATCGAAATAGATATAGACAAGTGCATTTTCTGTGGAATGTGCAGTAGGAAATGTCCTTCCAATGCACTTACTGTTAATAGGAACGAAAAGAGCTGGGAGATAGACCCGTTCAAGTGCATAATCTGCAATGAATGTGTCGAGGTTTGCCCGAAGAAGTGCATCATAGGCTGCGCGGACTTTAATACCTCGACTTTGGTCAAGGAAAAGAGAAAATACATTCAGCAGCCCCAGCCGACGTCGGAGCCTGTGAAAGAGCCCGAAAAGGAAGAAAAGAAAATCATAGCATAAAGAGGTATTTATTATGCATGAATATGCGGTGACCCGCAATATAGTAGATATTGCGGTGAAGGAAGCCGAAGCGGCGGACGCGGGCAGAATCCTTGAGATAAGGCTTGTCATAGGCGACCTTTCGTCCATAATAGACGAATCGGTTAGCATGTATTTCGACATCATAAGCAAGGATACAATAGCAGAAGGTGCAAAGCTGGTTTTCAAAAGAATGCCGGCTTTGTTTTTATGCAAGTCCTGCGGCCGGGAATTTGAGAAGCCCAGAATCGGCTTCAGCTGTCCGCGTTGCGGCGGGGAAGGCAGGCTGACGGATGCGGGCAGGGAGTTTTATATAGAAAGTATGGAGGTTGATTAAATGGAAATAAAAGTAATGCAAAACATAATGGGCGCTAATGAAAAGTTGGCCGTAGAACTGAGGACCTACCTTGGCGGGCATGGCATAACGGCAATCAATGTGATGGCGTCTCCGGGCGCGGGAAAGACTTCCGTCATCATGAAGCTGATGGAATTATCGAAGCTTCGTTTCAGCGTTATCGAAGGGGATATAGCCTCGAGCATCGACGCGGAAAAGATAGACAGGCTCGGGGTACATGTAGTGCAGATCAACACGGGCGGCGAGTGCCATCTCGATGCAAACATGATAAGGACTGTTGTAACGGGCGATGGCGCCTTCGACAATACCGTACTCTTTATCGAAAACGTAGGGAATCTGATATGCCCGTCGTCCTTCGACCTCGGCGAGAAAGTGAAACTCGTAATAGCGAGCGTTCCCGAAGGGCATGACAAACCTTTCAAATATACCTCCATGTTCAGCGCGGCTGATGTTATAATCCTGAATAAGATGGACCTCATGCCCTACATACAGTTCGACAGGGACGCCTTCTACAAAGGTATCGCGGCGGTAAACAGCAGGGCGCGGGTCTTTGAAGTATCCTGCGCCACGGGCGAGGGCTTCGATGAACTTGTAAAGTGGCTCGATGAGGTAAAGTAAACCGGGCACGTTTGTCAATAATTCTATAAAGCCCGTTGACTACATGGTCAATGGGCACTATAATGATCTTATATTGACCATGTGGTCAATACGGAATCTAATTTTGGTGGGGTTTTAAATGCTTAGCATAAATGGAGGTCAGTTTTGATATTCAAGGAATTTGGAGATAAAAACAGGCCGGTTATTATTCTTCTTCATGGCGGCGGGCTGTCATGGTGGTCATTCAAACCGCAGATCGAATCGCTGCAAAAGGATTATTTCATTGTAGCGCCGATTATTGACGGGCATGGCGATGATTGGAACAATACTTTCATAAGCATAGAAAAATCGGCGGAACGGATTATCGACTATATCAAGGGTAACTGTAACGGAAAGATTCATGCTATCTGCGGTCTTTCACTTGGAGCCCAGATTGTTACGGAAATCCTAGCGCGGGACTGTGATATCACGGAGAACGCAGTTATAGAAAGCGCTTTGGTCTATCCTTTGAAAATGGCGACCGTATTGACCATACCATTATACAATCTGTGTTACGGATTGATAAAAAAAAGATGGTATGCAAAATTGCAGGCAGGAACCTTGAACGTGTCCGAGGAAATGTTTGAAGCCTATTATAAGGATAGTTCACGGATAACGAAGGAATCTTTGATTAATATTGCCAAAAGCAACGGAGATTATTCAATACCTCCGGCGTTGGGCAAGACTACAGCAAGGACGCTGATATTAGTTGGTGAGAAGGAACTGCCTGTGGTGAAGAAGTCAGCAAAAGCATTACACGATACTATAAACGGCAGTTATCTGAAAGTCGTTAAGAACGCCGGGCATGGAGAGATCAGTCTGACTCAGACAGACAGGTATATTGACTTGCTGAAACATCTTTTTTCGAATCCTTTAGATAAGGAGCGGAATGATGCCTTCGTACGAAGTGTTTGAAAAGCTGCCGAATGAGAAAAAAGAGAAGATCATAAAGGCCTGTATGGAGGTCTTTGCAGAAAAAGGGTACGAGGGTGCTTCCACCAATGCAATAGTGCAGAAGGCGGGCATATCGAAGGGGATCCTTTTCCACTACTTCGGGAACAAGAAGGACCTGTATCTTTATATACTTGACAGAACGCTCGGCAAGGCGGTCGACGAACTGAATTCATACCAGGAACCCCTGCCCTCGGATATATTTGAACGAATCATAGTCACAGGCACGATTAAATTGAAAATGGCAATAGAGCAGCCACTGATGTACAAGCTGCTCTTTATCACGTTCGTGAATACGCCTGATCCGCTTAAGGCGGCAGCGCAGGAGAGGTATAAAAAGCTGTATGACATAGCCCTTCCCATGCTCTACAACGGGCTAGATTATTCCAAAATGCGGAAGGACATTGATCCGAAAAAGGCCATCGAAGTAATGACATTGTTTATGGAGGGGCTGCAGGCGCAGTATATGGAAACCTTAAAAAATCTGTCGGCCGAACAGTCGTTTGTAATCATGGACAAGCTCAGGGCGGAGACCCTGGAATACATGGATATATTGAAAAAAGGCATCTACGGCGACTGAACTGCTACCGCCCGGAACATCATTTTATTTCGAGCAGCGCCATCGTTACATCGTCCTGCAATTCGTGTGTAGTCTTAATTCCTGCAAACTGAAATGCCGCTTTTTTGACCTCGACCAGCAGCTTTTGGGGTTTCAGCCCACTGCTCAACAATACGTCGAGCAGGCGGTCTTCTCCGAATTGTTCATTTTCAGAGTTTCTCATTTCAAGTATCCCGTCGGAGTAAAGAAAAAGCTTGTCACCTGATTCCAATCTGATGGACCCGTTTTTGTAATCAGGCTTTTTCATCCAGTTGCTTATCGGTATACCGGGCATTTTGAGCAGTTCGAACTTATTCGTGCCGTATACTGCCGGAATTACATTCAATCCCGCATTTGAGTATAGCATCGTTTTATCGTCAAGATCTATGATGACGTAGAATATTGATATATATAATTCCTCATCCAGGTTGCTCTGGTTGAACTCGGCATAAAGCTCTTCGAGCGCCTTTGCCGGCGAAAGCAGCTTCTTGTTCAGTGTGGAACGAAGAAAAACAGTCAGCAGCGAAGCGGGAACGCCATGTCCCGAGACGTCGGCAATGTAAAGACCCAGGTGTGATGCGTCTACGTAGAAAATGTCGGCAAAATCCCCTCCCAGCGTTTCGCAGGGCAAAAAAATCAGGGAATAATCCAGACGTCTATCCGACAGTGGCCTGGGGAGCAGGCTTGCCTGAAGTTTACGGGCCATATCCAGATTGCTTTTCAGCTTTTTATTCTGCTCCTGCGTCTTTTTAAACAATTGCTTTATCTGCGTCGTCTCACGGAGCACTTCGACTGCCGCAATTATTTTGCCTTCGGCATTTCTTAATGGAGATGACATGACGGAAAAGTATCTGTCGTTGATCCGCTCTTCCTTTTCAAAGGATTTTCCCTCAAAGACAGCCTTCCTGGAGGTACAGTTGCTGCAGGGTTTGCTTCGGCCTAGTACTTCATAGCATTTCAGACATTCGGCATTACCGCCGACGCCCTCGGACATCGCCTTGTTCATAAACAGCACGTTATTATCAATGTCGATCACTCTTACCCAGTCGAGCATCCCGTTGACAATGTCTTCGATAAATGACTGGTTTCTTCTTAACGATTCCGTAAGACCACCCCCACATTTAAATGATACCAAATTAACAAAGTTAAGTAAATCACATCGGCCTCATAACTGCGACAAGCCTGAAGAAGATATTTGACATACGAAAGAAACAACAGTAATAAAATTATAAACTTTGGAAATAATATATAAAAAAGGGTGAACGGGAGCTAAGATGCTGATAAAAACAGCCGCCGGACAGCAATATATCAACGTGAGCAGCACTAATGCGTTCCAGTGTTTTACGGACGTACTGTATGCATATATCACGAAAGCGCTCGGAAACGGCCGCAGATCGATCGTCTTTGTTTGTATCGGGACCGACAGGTCTACGGGCGACAGCCTCGGTCCGCTTATCGGCCACAAGATTTCAGGGCTTAAAGCAAAAGGGCTGTATGTTTACGGCAATCTGGAACACCCTGTTCATGCGAAGAACCTCGATGAAATTATGAAGAGCATCACAAATGACTGTGACAACCCGTTCGTAATCGCGATAGACGCATGCCTTGGAAGCATGGAGCATGTGGGCTGGATCGGTATCGGCGACGGCCCGATAAAGCCGGGCTCGGGCGTAAACAAGGAACTGGCGCCTGTCGGCGACATGTTTGTGACCGGTATAGTCAATTTCGGAGGGTTCATGGATTTTCTGGTACTCCAGAATACGCGCCTGCATATAGTGATGAAAATTGCCGACCTTATCGCAACAGGTATACGCTATGTCATGTGGAAGCTTGAAAAGGACGGGGAAACTCTGTCTTCCAGTGGGATATCTTGATTGGTCATTATTTTACAGTTTTATTTTCGAAACTTATTGTTCAGACATTTCTTAAATATTTCGTTATAATTATATAGAATATGATTTGCACGAATTATCATTTCACATAAAGTTTCGGAGGTATCTTATGAACAGGACAGGAAAGACAATCGGAGGAATATTCGTAATAATCGGTATTATGTTCCTCCTTAAAAATTTTCACATATTCGAACCTTTTTGGAGCGTGTTTGATTTAGGCTTTATATTATCAAGGTTCTGGGCGGCGATCTTCATTATATTGCCAGGCATAATGTTCCACACGAGCTTTTTTTCCGGCAATAGGAGAAATCCCGGGTTATTGGTACCGGGCGGCATTTTGCTGGTAACCGGGGCAGCGCTGCAGATTGGCTCGCTTTTCGGCGGTTGGAGCATAATTTGGCCCTCATTTATTTTCTCGGTTGCGTTCGGACTGTTTGAGCTTTACTACTTCGGCAACAGGGAAAGGGGACTGCTTATACCTGTCGGCATACTGACAGGGCTTTCGGCCCTGTTCTTCATGTCGTTCTCACTTGGCCAGCTGATTAGCTTCAGCACGAAACCGTTTGTATTCCCGGTTATATTAATAGCAATCGGGATCGCTGTAATGAGCATTGGCAAAAACAAAAAATACTGATTATTTTTCGTTTATCGTTTCGTTCCCAGGGGAATATAGTTATATAAAACTATTTAGAAACGGAGATGCTATGATGGATAAATACGTATGTACAGCTTGCGGCTATGTTTATGATCCTGCAGTGGGGGATCCGGATTCCGGGATTGCTCCGGGCACAAAGTTCGAAGATATACCGGAGGACTGGGTTTGCCCGGTTTGCGGTGTGGGAAAGGATATGTTCGAAAAAGAGTAAGTATTTGAATTTTCGTTATTGATTCGGTAATATTTTATGTTATAATTAAGACAATAAAAACGGGCAAATTTGTTATTAAGAACAAAGGCGTTCTTAAACAGGTCTAAATACCGGCTTAAGACGCTTTTTTGCTGTAATGCCTTGGAGGTGTGTCAGAATGCCGAATTATACTACGGAAGATATCATAAGGATGGTAAATGAACAGGATGTTCAATTCATAAGGCTGCAGTTCACCGATATTTTCGGTACGCTTAAGAACGTAGCGATTACTGCAGGCCAGCTTGAGAAGGCCCTGGACAACAAATGCATGTTTGACGGCTCATCCATAGAGGGCTTTGTTAGGATAGAGGAATCCGACATGTACTTAAGGCCAGACATAAATTCCTTTGTAGTATTTCCATGGAGACCGCAGACCGGTAAAGTAGCCAGGATGATATGCGACGTATATAACCCTGACGGAACACCTTTCGAGGGCGACCCGAGATATATACTCAAGCGGACTTTGGAAAAGGCTGAAAAGATGGGTTTCGATACATTCAATGTTGGACCGGAGTGTGAATTCTTCCTGTTCCTCACCGATTCCGAAGGCAACCCGACAACTGTAACCCACGACAATGGCGGATATTTCGATCTGGGTCCCGTAGACCTGGGAGAGAATGCCAGAAGGGATATGTGCCTTGCGCTCGAAGAAATGGGCTTTGAGGTGGAGGCGTCCCATCACGAGGTCGCGCCGGGACAGCACGAGATAGATTTCAAGTATGCCGACGCTTTGACTTCCGCAGACGCCATACTCACTTTCAAGCTGGTCGTCAAGACCATCGCTCAGAGGCATGGCCTGCATGCTACATTCATGCCGAAACCAATATACGGTATCGCAGGCTCCGGCATGCATGTCAATACTTCACTGTGCAAAAAAGGCAAAAACATGTTCTATGATGAAAGGGATCCGCTGCAACTGAGCCAGGATGCATATTGGTTCATCGGTGGCCTCATGAAAAACATGCGCTCGATGTCAGCTCTGACAAACCCGCTAATTAACTCCTATAAGAGGCTTGTGGCGGGCTATGAGGCGCCTGTATATATCGCCTGGTCTGCGAGGAACAGGAGCCCGCTGATCAGAGTACCTGCAGCGCGAGGAACGGCAACTAGGCTCGAATTAAGGTGTCCGGATCCAAGCTGCAATCCGTACCTTGTGTTGGCAGCCGTTCTGGCCGCGGGACTGGATGGTATTGAGCACAGGATTCAGCCGCCTGCGCCCTGTAACAAGAACATATTCCATATGACTGCCGAAGAAAGGCTTGCCGACAATATTGGAGAACTGCCGGGCAGCCTTGATGAGGCGCTGACGGAGATGAAGAACAGCAGCTTTATAAAGGCGGTCCTCGGCGATCATATTTTTGAAAAGTACATCGAAGCCAAAGAAGAAGAATGTAAAGAATACAGTATGAGGATCAGCAAGTGGGAGGTCGACAGTTACCTCATGAAATATTGACGGGCGGAGATATTCTATGGCTGATAAATATTGCCTTGGAGACATAGTTGAATTCAGGAAGGACCATCCCTGCGGAAGCAAACAATGGGAGGTAATGAGGACCGGCGCGGATTTCCGTGTCAAATGCCTTGGCTGCGGGCACCAGGTAATGCTGCCCCGTCCGAAATTCGAAAAAAGCGTAAAGAAGATAATAAAATCAAACCTTCCAAACCAGGAGACCTGACTATCCGTCGGGTCTCTTTTTCAGTATCCCCTTTTTTTCGTATTCTTTCCGGTAATGTTGAAATAATAAACATACAAGGATGTTTAGCGCCCTTGGGGCGCGAATTTCCACTAAAACATCCACAAAGGATATTACGAAAATATGAGGATGATAAGATGCATAACGACAGGAAAACTTTCAGGAAAATATTGATAACTTCGCTCACCTGTTCAATTGTAGTAGGAACGCTTGTTTTCTTTGCAGCACCGCGCTATATTTCATTGAGTGAGCCTGCAGGCGACAAGCAAAGCGGCAGCACGGCGCAGCAGGTAAAGGCGGCAGATGGTAAGACCACTGACGGTACGGATCTTGTCAAGGCACAGCAGCAATCCTTGAACGGGACCTCGATCCTGAACGAGCTGGGCCTGGCGGTCCCGGTAAGTCAGACGGTTGCGCAGAAAGCTACGTCAGGGGTAGTAGGGATAACCGTCGAAAGGGTTACACAGGACGGGGTTTTCAATAAGGACAGAGCAACGGATGTAGGAGTCGGTTCGGGCGTAGTCGTAAGCCAGGATGGGTACATTCTGACCAACAATCATGTGGCAGGCGGTAAAAGCAACAGGATCACGGTGTCGTTCCACGACGGGAGGAACGTGGAAGGCGAAGTAGTTTGGGCGGATCCGGTGATCGATCTGGCTGTCGTTAAAGTGAACCTGACAGGTCTCACGGCTCTTACTCTCGGTGATGCAACCAAGCTTCAGGTAGGAGAGCCTGCCGTTGCGATCGGGAATCCTCTGGGCCTTGAATTCCAGCGATCTGTTACTTCAGGCATCATCAGCGCATTGAACAGGACCATTAGTATAGAGACGGACACCGGTACCAACTACATGGAGGACCTCATACAGACGGATGCCAGCATAAACCCGGGAAACAGCGGCGGGCCGCTGTTCAATTCAAAAGGAGAAGTGATCGGCATTAATACGGTAAAGGTCGAAAGCGCTGAAGGTATGGGATTTGCCATCCCTATTAATATTGCAAAACCAATCGTTTCAAAGCTTGTCGGCACAGGTAAATTTACAGATCCTTATCTCGGCGTGTTCGCCTATGACCGGGTAATATTTCCATATATAAACGGAGCGCCCGACGTACCGGACGGCGTATATATCTCGAAAGTCGACAACGACGGTCCCGCATTCAAGGGAGGAATCCGACAAGGGTGCATAATAAGCCAGATAGACGGTATTACAATAAATACGATGCTGCAGCTGAGGGAGTATCTTTATTCGAAAAGTCCAGGCGATACGATCAAGCTGACACATCTGAAAAGGGATACAAACAAATGGGAAACTGCAACAGTCGTGCTTGCCGAAAAGGCGAAGGATGGCATGATCACCAGATAAGGCTCGGATAAAAAATTACTTCCGCTTCTTTTATAGGGAGTGAAGCGGGCTGTTCGCAAGCTTCGCTTGCTGCTCGCCCATGCAGCCTGGTTAGTGCAGTTCCCTTTAAATGATTAGCGGAAGCTATTTTTTACGATGCCTAAATGCAAAAAACCGGGCGCGCGATGTATACGGGACTCATTATTCTGTCAACACTCTGGTATATGGGTCTGTTTGCCGGGCAGACGTACCCGGTGCGGACTAAACGAGTGATATACGGGAGATGTGCTGATGGCGGATATAATAAAAGACAGCGCGAATTTTGAAAAAATGATGAGGCTTTACCTTAGACAGGCCAGGCTTAAGCTGGATGGAGACCTGACAGGGACAAGGGAAGCGATACGTCTGATAGCGGCTGAAAAAACCAGAAATTTCGTCGAAGCAATGGATATGGGCCTTGGCAAGGAGGAGAGGGAATTCCTTAAGCTGCTGATCATAACCAGCATGCACCAATCCTTCTGTTACGGATATGGTATCGGTAAAATAGAGGGCAATACAAAAGACAGGGTATGTTTGTAAAGCTGTGCAAATTATCAGCGCAAGAAAGCATAAAAAAGGACAACCTAACTGGGCAATATAAGTGAAAAATTTCCTTGACACTGCATGATCATGCTGGTAGAATGTTATACAATTAATTTAAAGGCAGCGCAATGAAGGAAAAAAGACAGGTCCTGACGCCCAAGAGAGCCGGTGAGTGGTGCGAACCGGTGCCAGGGATTTGTGAATGACTCGTTCCGGAGCTTTATTATTGCGATACGCATAATCGCAGTAATGACGTTGACTACGTTACAGTCAAGTACGAAAGTACTTGCCGAGGATAAGCGAAATGCTTGTCGAATCAGGGTGGTACCACGTTGGAAGTTTCCCTTCGTCCCTGCAGTGATGCAGTTGGCGAGGGGTTTTTTATACCTTGGGAAGGGGGAGATATTATGAAGATCACCGGAGCAGAGTCAATTATCAAGTCGCTCGAAATGGAGCACACAGAAGTCGTGTTCGGTTATCCCGGTGCTGCGATCTCTCCGTTTTATGACGCGCTGCTGGGAAGTTCCATCCGGCACATACTTACGAGACACGAACAGGGAGCGGCGCATGCTGCCAGCGGGTATGCGCGTATAACAGGACGTACGGGAGTGTGTATAGCTACTTCGGGACCCGGCGCGACGAACCTGATCACGGGCATAGCAAACGCATATATGGACAGCATACCGATCATAGCCATTACGGGACAGGTCTCGGTCGGCATGATAGGCACGGATGCTTTCCAGGAGGCGGATATCACCGGGGCGACTGCCCCGTTCAGCAAACATAATTATCTCGTCAAAAGGGCGGAGGACCTTCCGAGGATCATTCACGAAGCCTTCCATATAGCGTCGACAGGCCGGCCCGGGCCGGTCGTGATAGACGTGCCTGTCGACTTACAGACAAGCACTATCGAATTCAGTTATCCGGATACGATTGATATAAAGGGTTACAAGCCTACCTACAAAGGACACCCGATGCAGGTCAGAAGGGCCGCGGCCGCGTTGGAAGAGGCGGAGCGTCCTGTCATATGCGCCGGCGGGGGCGTCATTACCGCAAATGCTTCCGAAGAGCTGCGCGAACTAGCGGAAAGGCGGAATATACCCGTTACGACGACTTTGATGGGGATCGGATCCATACCTTCAGACCATCCTTTGCATTTCGGCATGATCGGGACACACGGCAACCGGACGGCCAATTATGCGCTGCATCATGCGGACCTTGTCCTGTTCCTGGGAGCAAGAGTCGGCGACCGCGCTGTCGGGGCTGCCAGCATGCTGGCGGGCAAGGCTAAAATCGTCCATATCGATATAGATCCTGCGGAAATCGGTAAAAATATTGATACATCGATCCCGCTTGTGGGCGACGTAAGGCTTATCCTGAAAGATATGCTCGCGCTCGTGAAACCGGGCGGCAAAAAGGACTGGGCCGATACCATGACCGAACAGAAGCGGAGGATGTCGAAGAATCCCGAGCCCAGTGCGGACGCATCCTTTGTCAGTCCCAAATATTTGCTTTCGATATTGTCCGCATACCTGCCTGAGAATGCCATAATAGCTACAGAAGTGGGACAGAACCAGATATGGACTGCAAATAATTACTGCTTCATGGGACCCAAAACCTTCATATCGTCCGGCGGCCTAGGCACGATGGGCTATGGCCTGCCTGCCGCGATCGGCGCAAAGCTGGGAAGGCCCGAGACGCCGGTTATCGTCATCAGCGGCGACGGAAGTTTTCAGATGTCCATGCAGGAACTCGGTACCATGAGACAATACGGCATAGACGTGAAAATAATTCTTTTCAACAATTGCCGTCTGGGCATGGTACGCGAACTTCAGCTGTCCAAACACGGCGGCCGCTATTCGCAGGTATGCCTGGACAGCAATCCGGATTTTGTCAAACTTGTATCGGCATACGGCTTCAAAGGCGAGAGGATCACCTGTGACGCCATGATCAGACCGGCGCTTGCACGGCTGGCTTCATCGGATGGACCTTACCTACTCGAATGTTCTGTGGATCCCATGGAATCTACACTGTAAATAGATAATTTTTATTGCGAATGCAAAGATATGAATGGCATATAAGGCCGACGCATATGCGTTCAGTTTTAGGTAAATCAGAAAGGGGTTGGGGGATATGGCCAAACACACATTATCGGTACTGGTCGAGAATCATGCAGGCGTACTCTCAAGGGTATCGGGACTCTTCAGCCGCAGGGGCTTCAACATCGACAGCTTAGCCGTAGGCGTAACGGAGAATCCCGAAATTTCGAGGATGACGATTGTGGTGGACGGTGACGAATATACGGTCGAGCAGGTAAGTAAGCAGCTTAACAAGCTTATTGACGTAATAAAGCTGAAAAGGCTCGACCAATCCGAATCCGTCTCACGGGAGCTGGCTCTTATAAAGGTTGCGGCCAATACTGCCACAAGGAGCGAGATCGTACAGATAGTGGAGATTTTCAGGGCCAAGATAGTCGACGTTTCAAAAACGACTCTGACGATCGAGGCTGCAGGCGGGAGCGACAAGGTCGCGGCGCTGGAGGATATGCTAAAGCAGTTCGGCATCAAGGAAATTGTGAGAACGGGTACTATTGCTATCGAAAGAGGCAATCGAATCATAAAGGTAACCAATAACGAGGAGGAATAAAGCTATGGCAAAAATGTACTATGACAAAGATTGCAGAATGGATCTGCTTAAAGGCAAAACTGTTGCCATTATCGGCTATGGAAGCCAGGGGCATGCGCATGCACAGAATCTCAAGGAAAGCGGAGTCAACGTGGTAGTAGGGCTCAGACCGGACTCGGAAAAGAGAAGGCAGGCGGAGACAGACGGGATCAAGGTGCTCGATACCGCTGAGGCAGCAAAGGCCGGCGATGTCATAATGATGCTCACACCGGACGAGACCCAGGCGGACATCTACAGGCAAAGCGTTGCGCCAAATCTGAAGGAAGGCGACATACTCGCATTTGCTCACGGTTTCAACATCCACTTCAACCAGATAAAGCCCCCGAAGGACATAGACGTTATCATGATAGCACCCAAGGGTCCAGGACATACCGTAAGAAGCCAGTATAAGGAAGGCAGGGGCGTGCCTTCGCTGATAGCGGTTTACCAGAATGCATCGGGGATGGCGAGGGAATACGCGCTTGCATATGCTTCAGGCATAGGGGCCGGAAGGGCCGGTATACTTGAGACAACGTTCAGGGAAGAGACCGAGACCGATCTCTTTGGAGAACAGGCTGTACTTTGCGGCGGCGTTACGGAACTGATGAAGGCAGGCTTCGAGACACTGGTACAGGCAGGTTACCAGCCTGAGATCGCCTACTTTGAATGCATCCACGAAATGAAACTCATCGTGGACCTGATCAACCAGGGCGGATACGCCTATATGAGGTATTCGATCAGCGATACTGCGGAATATGGCGATTACATGGTAGGAAAGCGCATAATCACGGAAGAGACAAGGAAGGAAATGAAAAAGGTACTTTCCGAGATACAGAACGGGACCTTCGCATCCAAGTGGATACAGGAAAACAGGGCCGGAGGCAGAGCGGAATTCCTTGCGACGAGGCAGCGCGAATCCGAGCATCAGCTTGAGAAGGTCGGTACGGAACTCAGGAAGATGATGAGCTGGCTGAAAAAATAAAGGGAAACAGGTTTATGGTCGGTGGGAGGCATGTTCCAGATTCATTTTAATAGCATCGGAAAGATGCCTCGGGGTCGACGCTCCCGGGAAGGGCTTACGGCGCTTTCCTCGGAAGTATTGCAGGGGGTCGGTAAAATGAATCTTTCACATACCTCCCCCCAACCTTATCAGTGAACCGATAGATAAAGTATTTTTATAACAGCCAGGTAGAGGTAAAAAATAGAAAAAGGCGGGGGCTTACCGCCGGATACTTATAACGATGCGGGCATATCACCCGCCTCGTTGAAACGCAGCAGGGGTAAGGAAATTTCTACAACCGAAAAATTTCCTATTGAACCGATGCGTTACAAATATGAGGGATGGCCGGTTTTGAGGAAACCAGCGGGAGGTATAGAAGGAGGTATGTCACATGGCATCGCGCATAAAGATATTTGATACGACGCTGAGGGACGGGGAACAAACTCCGGGGGTCAGCCTGAATATACAGGAAAAGCTTGAGATAGCGCGGCAGCTTGTAAGGTTGGGCGTCGATGTAATCGAGGCGGGTTTCGCCATATCGTCGCCGGGCGATTTTCTCGCTGTCAAGACTGTTGCCGAAAATACCAGGGGAGCTACGATAGCAAGTCTCAGCAGGGCGGTGGAAAAGGACATCGACAGGGCCTGGGAAGCCGTATGCAATGCGGAGAGCCCGCGGATACACACGTTTATCGCGACATCTGATATCCATATGAAATATAAGCTTAAAATGACCGAGGACGAGGTGCTTGAAAGGGCCGTTGCCATGGTAAGGCACGCAAAAAAATACTGCGGGGACGTCGAGTTTTCGGCGGAAGATGCAAGCCGGACAAGGAAGGAATTCCTGTACAGGATCGTCGAAGCAGTGATCAAAGCCGGCGCGACGGTCGTCAATATACCTGACACCGTAGGTTATGCCTATCCGGAAGAATTCGGGCTTTTAATAAAAGGCATCAGGGAAAACGTCCCATGTACCGATAAGGCAGAAATAAGTGTTCATTGCCATAACGATCTGGGCCTCGCTGTTGCCAATTCGCTCGAAGCCGTCAGGAACGGCGCGGTGCAGCTTGAATGTACGGTCAACGGCCTGGGTGAGCGTGCAGGCAACGCCTCGGTCGAGGAAATCATAATGGGCATCCAGACAAGGAAGGATTTTTACGGCGAACTGATACACAACATAGATACCAAACAAATCTACAGGACCAGCAAACTGGTCAGCAGCCTGACCGGCATGGGCGTACAGCCGAATAAGGCGATAGTCGGAGCAAATGCTTTCGCCCATGAATCAGGCATCCACCAGCATGGCGTAATGGCTGAGAAAAGCACTTATGAAATTATGACGCCCGAATCCATCGGGCTTACCCAGAACAGGATGGTGCTCGGAAAGCTTTCAGGCAGGCACGCCTTCGAGGAGAGGCTGAAGGAGATGGGCTACAATCTCGATCCCGATACGATCGCAACGGCATTTGAAAAATTCAAGGAACTGGCCGATAAAAAGAAGGAAGTACTCGACAGGGATATTGAAGCGCTCGTCGGTGATAAGATGTCCGAGGTCAGCGAGGTCTACAAGCTCGACAGCTTCCAGATCAACAGCGGCAATAAAATAATAGCGACTGCGACCGTCAGCCTCCTGAAGAACGGGGAGCTCGTGATGGAAGCGGCTACGGGCGACGGACCTGTAAACGCGGCATTCAAGGCGGTTGAAAGGACCGTAGGCTTTGAACTGGAGCTCCAGGATTACAATCTGAAAGGCGTAACCGAGGGTACGGACGCTCTTGGCGAGGCTACCGTAAGAGTGGCAAAGGACGACAGAATATACGTTGGAAGGGGCGTTAGCACCGACGTTATCGAAGCGAGTGTAAAGGCCTATGTCAACGCTATTAACAGGGTAGTCAGCGATCATGGCGAGAAAGCTTCGGACAGGAAGGAGAGCATATGAAGAAAATCGTCGTACTCGATTCCACTTTGAGGGACGGCGCCCAGGCTCAGGGCATCTCATATACTGTGGAGGATAAGCTGAAGATCGTAAAGCGGCTCGATTCTTTGGGAGTTGACTATATTGAAGCCGGGAATCCCGGATCCAACCCCAAGGATCTCGAATTTTTCGAGAGAGTCCGGAAGATAAAACTTGCAAATTCAAGGCTTATTGCGTTCGGAAGTACAAGAAGGGTAGGACTTCCGACAGGAGACGACGCTAATGTCAGATCACTCCTTGCCGCCGGCACCGATGCTGTGGTCATTTTCGGCAAATCATGGGATTTTCAGGTCACTGACATACTTAAAACTAGCCTTGATGAGAACCTCAGGATGATCTTCGATACAGTGAAATTTTTCAAGGACAATGGAAAAGAAGTTGTATACGATGCGGAACACTTTTTCGACGGGTACGGTTTAAATAAGGAATATGCCGTAAAGACTCTCAAAGCAGCAGCCGAGGCGGGCGCCGACAGTATTTGCCTGTGCGATACGAAGGGCGGTTATCTGCCTATGGATATTTTCAATATCACAGGGGAAATGACAGCGCAGTTCGATGTGCCGATAGGGATACACTGCCATAATGATAACGGTATGGCCGCGGCCGGAACGATCATGGCCGTCCAGGCCGGTGCTGCCCAGGTGCAGGGTACAATAAACGGCTTTGGCGAGAGATGCGGGAATGCAAATCTCTGCACCATCATCCCGACGCTGCAGCTGAAAATGGGTTATAATTGCATTCCCGAAGGGAATATGGCTGAAATGACTCCGGTCGCACGCGCCATCAGTGAAATAGCAAACGTCATACACGACGAAAGGGCGCCCTACGTAGGCAGGGCAGCCTTCGCCCACAAGGCGGGGATGCATGCCGACGCGGTCGTTAAAAACACTGCGGCTTATGAGATATTCGATCCCGGGATTGTGGGCAACGAAAGGATATTTCTGATGTCCGAGGTAGCGGGACGCAGCGCGGTTCTGAGCGCTGTGAACAAGGTTGATCCGACCCTTAAGAAGGATTCGCCCGAGACTATAAGAATTATTGAAAAGCTCAAGGAAATGGAACATAACGGATACCAGTACGAGGGCGCTGAAAGCTCCTTCGAGCTGATAGTCAGAAAGGTGCTGGGCAAGTATCATCCTTCCTTTGAACTAAAGGATTTCAAGGTCATAGTCAACGAGCCGTCGAAGCCCAATGAGTGCAATTCTTCAGCCGTGATCAAGGTAAAGGTTGGCGATCAGGAGGAGATAACCGCCGCGGAGGGCGACGGCCCTGTAAATGCGCTTGATAATGCGGCAAGAAAGGCACTTTCGAGATTTTATCCAAGCATACATGAAATGAAACTGACGGACTTCAAGGTAAGAGTGCTGGATTCCACCGCGGCTACTGCCGCAAGGGTCAGGGTCCTTATAGAGTCTACGGACGGAAATGAAGTCTGGACCACGATCGGGGTCTCCACCGACATAATCGAGGCCAGCTGGAAGGCGCTTGTGGATTCGATAGAATATAAGCTCGGCTGCTGAAATACCCCGTTGCAATCTGTTACGCTTTTATGGTACAGTTATTTTGCCTGTAGCCAAATGAAAGGTGGTATCGGATTGATATTAAACGGCAAGATCTATATAGAAGGAAAGCTGGTTAGGGAATCTTCGGCAGAGGATAACGAGGAGGCCCACAGCTTCAGGGACAAACTGGAGAAGTGCCTCATAGACCTTTGCGCCGGTATGGAGATACCTGTCCCGCTTTGGCTTAAAAAGAACACACGTGAGCTTGCCATATTCAGAAAAACATTTTTCACTTCAGAACAATTCATGGAAAAAGTTTGGTTCGATAAATTTGAGATACTCCTGCTCGGCAGCGAGCTGAGAAAATAACCCAGCTTATGTCTGCCGCCGTGCCGATCATCACAGCAGATAACCCGTCTTCAGAAGTTCTCACTCCAATGGACGACTGAGAGTTTTTAATTGGAAAGTTATTAACGTATTAGAAGCTGCCAAAACGCATATAAATAAAATGATTTTTAACTTATAGCGGTTTATTTTGCGGAGGTGTGGTTTTGGGCAGGTACAGGCTTGCTGCGATCTATTTTCTGGCGGTACTGTTTGCGCTGTCGCTGACACAGATATTTATCGATGCGCAGACCGAAGCTTCACTGCATGCCAGTACTCAGGCAGAAAAAAAATCATATACGATATTTATAGAAATAGAGGATAAAACTTTATATCTGCTTGAAAATGGCAAATGTATCAAGGAATACAGGATAGCATCCGGAATGTCCGGCCTGCCGTCGCCTCTGGGCTGCTGGAAGATAGTCGAAAAAGGAGACTGGGGCGAAGGCTTCGGAGGCAGATGGATGGGGCTTGACGTCCCCTGGGGCATATACGGTATCCATGGGACGCTTGCTGACGAATCGATCGGCTCAGCGGCCAGCCACGGCTGCATACGGATGTTCAGCGAAGATGTTGCCGAGCTCTACAGACTTGTGCCAACAGGTACGGATGTAGTCATCGTGAACGGGCAATTCGGGCCCTTTGGCAAGGGCTTTTCCGAGATAAACCCCGGCGACAGGGGCTCAGACGTTTACGCCATACAACAGCGCCTCAAGCAGCTGGGGTTCTATAACGGGCCGTTCGATGGTATTTATGAGGAGGATCTGAAAAATGCTCTGCATAAATTTCAGAGGGCAAACAAGCTGAAGGCCGAGAATACGGTCACCTACGAGGCCTGGCGCAAGATGGGTTTTTGTGAATTTGAGTGAGGCTGCGGGCGACTGACTATTTTAAAAACTCGTTAACCGATTTTTCTATTCCCACAGCATTGAGTCCGTAGTAGGCGAGCAGCTCGTCATACGGGCCTGAACTTGCATAGGTCTTGGGTATCCCCAGACGTTTCACCCTAACGGGGCATTTTGTGCTGCATACCTCTGATACCAGAGTTCCCAGGCCGCCGTCCGCATAATGCTCCTCCACTGTTATGATGCCTTTTGTTTTTTGTGCCGACGCTATGACCAGTTCCTCATCGATAGGACAAACGGTGGGCATGCCTATAAGGCGGACTGAAACGCCCTGTTCTGAAAGGCTGTCGGCGGCTTCTATGGCAGCTTTAGTCGCGGAACCTGTGGATATGACCGTTACATCGCCGCCTTCCCTAATGATGCGACCCTTGCCGATCTCGAAGGGCTGCTCGTCAAAAAGGATGGGGATACTGGGATTGCCGATACGCATGTAGACCGGCCCCTCATGTTCCAGCATTGCCTTCACTGCCGTCCTTATCTCGGTCGGATCCTGCGGCGCAAGAACTACAACGCCTGGAATCATCCTGATGATGGCAAAATCCTCAAGGGAATGATGGGTCGCGCCAAGATCGGAATAGGAAATGCCGCAATTACGGCCTACAACCTTGACGTTCTGCTTCATATAGCCCAGGTCGTTTCTGAACATTTCAAACGGCCTCACAGTAACGAATGGAGCGATGGCACAGAATACCGGGATCTTACCTGTTGTGGCAAGGCCGGAGGCAACGCCGATGACGCCCTGCTCCATAATCCCGCATTCATAGTATCTCTCCGGATACTGCTTCGCAAAGTCTCCGAATCCGGAGCTTTTACCGCTATCTGCTGAAAGAACGACTATTTTATCATTTTCTTTGGCAAGCGCTGTTACCGCTTTGCCGAATTCTTTCCTTGGATCAAGATATTCACCGATCATCTATTTTCACCTGATTTCTGCTCCAGAGCCTGAGTCCTGTCACTGATTTCTTTTTCGGCCGCTTCGGCTTCTTCCCTGGACGGGCTCCAATAATGGAATGCAACATCGCCTTCTCCTTCGGATAGCCCCCTGCACTTGACGGTGTGTGCGATTATCGCGGTAGGCCTGCCTTTTTCCAGCGGTATCGAGTCAAGGGTTTCGACGACCTCCCGCATGTCGTTGCCGTCTATGCTCCTTACAGCCCACCCGAATGCCTTGAAGCGTTCGTCTATAGGCGTCATGTTCATTACGTCTTCCACTTTTCCGCTGATCTGAAGTCCATTGTTATCGATAAATAAAACTATATTGTCCAGATGATAATGGGATGCTACTGAGGCGGCTTCCCAGTTGGAGCCTTCCGGCAGCTCACCGTCTCCCATCACGACAAATACTTTTGCATCCGGGTATTCATCCCTTACACCCAGCGCCATACCGCAGGCTATCGACAAACCGTGTCCCAGCGCGCCTGTGTTGGCTTCCACCCCCGGCAGCTTATGCATGTCCGGATGGCCAGGGATCTTGGAATGCAGGCTCCCGTAGGTATCCAATATCTCCTTGTAGAAATACCCTCTTTCCGCAAGTACGGCGTATTGTGCCAGGCATTTGTGCCCGGCCGACAGAATAAACCGGTCCCTGTCCTCTTTTTGGGGATTTGCGGGATCTATATTCATAGCATGGAAGTAAACGGCTGTGACGATATCCAGGCAGGAGAGCGCCCCGCCGATATGGCCGTGTTTGCTTGCCTTGATCATTCGGATTACATTTTCACGACACTTTGAAGCCGTCAGTTCCAGAGCAGCTATTTTATTCAAATCTGCCATCAGATCTCACCTTTTTCATAAGAGACTATTCTGTCCACTTTCGACTTAGACCTTGAATTTGGGTCGTACGTCAATCCGAGGTATTCCTTGACAAAACACTTGGCCGATTCTATTCCTGTAACCTGGGCGCCCATTGTTATAATGTTGGCGTTATTGCTCAGCTGCGCGCGCTGTGCCTGGTATATGTCGGCGACCAGAGCCGCGTAAGCGCCTTTGACTTTGTTGGCTGCGATACATACTCCAATGCCCGTTCCGCAGATAAGGACGCCCCTGCTGCAAATGCCCGCCGCAACGTTGGTAGCTACCTTTATTGCCGTGTTGGCATATATGGGGTCATCACTGCCGTAATCTATGCATTCGTGCCCCAACGATTCGATAAATGGGATTAACGCCTTTTTAAAGTCTGTTGCGTTGGGATCACATCCGATTGCTATTTTCATATAAATCTCCCCTGTATTATGAGCTTTGTGCGCTGGGCTTACTTGTATATACCTGTATAATACAATAAGGCCTATGATTTGTCAATCGCTAACTCCGGAATTTGCCGGTTTTTATGGACCAACGCACTACAGTGGTGCAATATCGGCAGCATCTATAAAAGTTGACAATAACCGATAAATTACATATAATTTTCATATATTATGGAAGGCAAAATTATGCTTGAACGCTCGAATCCAAAGCCCTTATATCAGCAATTGACCGAGATCATAAGGGAAAAAATTCATATTGGGGAATGGAAAGCCGGTAATCCGATACCTTCGGAGAATGAGCTTAGCAAGATGTACGGACTTAGCAGGATGACCGTCAGATCCGTTATAACCCAATTCGTTTCAGAGGGTTTGCTGTACCGTGTACCGGGCAAGGGGACTTTTGTCGCCGAACCTAAAATCACAGCAAAGTCTTTGTCCTATGCCGGTATAAGGGAACAGCTTGAACAGATGGGATATGCGATATCTACCCGTATATTGAGCGCCGAGATAATCGACGCGACGGGTACTGTCGCGGAAAACCTTGCTTTGGAAAGAGGCGGCCCGGTGTATATGATAAAAAGGTTGAGGTACATCGATAAAGATCCCCTCAGCCTGCATGTGAGTTATGTGCCCGTCGCAATGTGCAAAGACTTCGATTCAGGGAAATTGGAGAATGAACAGCTTTGTGTCATACTTAAAAACGATTACGGCCTGTCCCGCGGCAAGGTAGTGGAAACTCTCGAATCCTGCATGGCAACGACAACTGAAGCAAAGCTTCTGGAAATAAAGGCAGGCCATCCTCTGCTGTTGCTGGAAGATATCATATATTCTGGCGACGGAGTGCCTTTTGAATATTCGAAGGTACTTTTCAGGGGAGATAAGATCAAGATCAAAATGGAATTCTGATCGACTCCGGGACTAATAACGAATCTGCTTTCCCAAGTTTTTCTGTCCTAATATGTGTTCAGTTCAAAAATCTTCACTGCCGCTGACAAAGTCGGAATATCTCAAGGATTGAATAATTCACGGCAAACAGGAAACAGACGACCCGCAAAGCTTTTTCGGTTGGTACCACCACTGCTCTCTGATCATAGTAGAGGCAAAGTAGAGGCAAAAGGCAGGACGACAAAAAAGCTTTTGCAGTAGAAAGTTTTCTATCAGATATAGACTATTCACAATAAACTGTTATATTGTAAGTAGACTATAAAAATAGTCCCTGGTGTGTATTATAAAGATCTGATTATTTTCAAAGGGGATGATAGCTGTGCAAGGAAAGATGAAAGTAGCCGTAATGACTGAAATCGGCAAAATGGAATTCGTAGAGAGGAATATTCCTCAGGCAAAACAGGGGGAAGTCCTGGTCAAAATTGAATATGTAGGCGTATGCGGCTCGGATCTGCATTACTTTGAATCGGGTAGGATCGGCAATTTCATTGTAAAGCCGCCATTCGTGCTCGGACATGAGGCGAGCGGCGTCGTAGTCGAGACAGGTCCCGGCGTCACAGGGCTGAAGGCGGGAGACCGTGTAGCGCTTGAGCCAGGCAAGACCTGCGGGCACTGTGAATATTGCAGAAAAGGACTATATAACCTCTGCCCGGATGTTGAGTTCTTTGCCACGCCGCCATACGACGGAGTTTTTCAGGAATATGTGGCGCATGAAGCCGATCTGTGCTTCAAGCTCCCCGATAGCGTAAGCCTGATGTCGGGTGCATTGATAGAGCCGCTGGCCGTCGGTTTTCACGCTGCGAACCAGGGCGGCGCGCACGTAGGACAGACTGCTATGATAACGGGCTCAGGCTGTATCGGACTCGTTACGATGCTGGCGCTCAAATCCATGGGTGTTACGGAGATATATGTGGCCGACATAGAGCAGAAACGCCTCGACAAGGCACTTGAGCTCGGGGCGACAAAGGCAATAAACAGCATGCAGCAGGATCCGGTAAAAACCGTCATGGAATTGACTGGCGGAAGAGGCGTCGATATAGCTTTCGAGACTGCCGGAACGGAAATAACGGCAGGCCAGCTCCTCGAAGTGACGCATAAGGGCGGCACGATTGTATTTGTAGGCTACAGCGGGAAAGGCAGCATCAACCTGCCCATGAACATGGCGCTGGACAAGGAGCTTACGCTCAAGACGATATTCCGCTACAGGCATATCTACCCGATGGCAATCAAAGCCGTTGCAGGCGGAAGCATCGACCCCGAAAAGATCGTTACAGCGCAGTTTGATTTCGACGACATCCAGAGAGCCATGGACGAGAGCATACACAACAAGGCCGAGATCGTCAAGTCGGTCATTAAAATAGCTATCTGATCTCTTTATATCAGTCTTATTCCAGGGAAGTCCGGTTTCAGCAAGTTGAAACCGGGCTTTCTTGTATGTATCCTACTTAGCTTTGATTCCCGGATTAGACTATGAGTGGAAGTCAATAAACTCGCTTTCCAAGCAGGAAACTTGAATTATTTTCATATGCATATTAGTGTGCTATAATTGCTAAGAGAGTTGTATATGGTATTACGATCCGGCGCAGTATGCGGTACTCCTCGCGGGGGGATTCATGGCGCTTATAGAAGGGAAAAGAGTGAAGAGTATGGACATCGAAAAAGTAAAAACTACGATCAGTAATGCAAGGACATACCTTGGTATAGAGCTGGGATCCACTCGTATCAAGGCTGTATTGATTGACGAGGATCACAGCCAGATTGCGTCGGGAGCGCACACGTGGGAGAACCGGTTGGAGGATGGTAAATGGACCTATGCGCTCGATGATATCTGGAACGGCATACGCGACTGTTATGCCAATTTGGTGTCGGATGTGAAAAAAAAGTACGATGTGCAACTCGAAACAGTTGGCGCAATGGGCGTATCGGCCATGATGCATGGTTATATGGCATTTGATAAAAGCGGAAAGCTTCTGGTGCCATTCCGCACATGGCGCAACACCATTACGGGCCAAGCGGCTGAAGCGCTGACAAAGTTATTCGGATTCAATATACCACAGCGCTGGAGTGTGGCGCATCTGTATCAGGCTGTATTAAACGGCGAAGCGCACATTTACGACATAGCTTTTCTAACTACGCTGGCGGGATACGTCCACTGGCAACTGACGGGGGAGAGGGTGCTCGGCATTGGCGACGCGTCAGGCGTCTTCCCGATCGACGACAAGACCCGCCAGTTCGATAGCCGTATGCTGAGGGAGTTTGATGCACTGATACAACCATTTGGGTTAAAGTTCGAAACGATTCTGCCGAAGATACTGAATGCAGGTGAAGGTGCGGGGTCTTTGACGCAGCAGGGGGCAAAGCTGCTTGATCCGACAGGCACGCTCAAAGCTGGTATACCGATGTGCCCGCCCGAGGGCGATGCGGGAACCGGTATGGTGGCGACTAACAGTGTGCGTCAGCGTACAGGCAACATTAGTGCGGGTACCAGCGTGTTTGCTATGATTGTGCTGGAAAAAGCGCTCAAAGACGTCCATCCGGAAATTGATATGGTGACGACGCCGTCAGGTGATCCGGTGGCGATGGTACACTGCAATAACTGCCTCAGCGATCTCGATGCGTGGGTAAGACTGTTCGGAGAAGCCGCGGGATTGTTGGGAGCCGGATTTGATACACGAACACTATACAGCAAGCTGCTGAACCGTGCGCTGGAAAGCGATGCGGACTGCGGCGGACTTCTTTCATACAATTACATATCGGGTGAGCCTGTGACCGGGCTCGAAAGCGGAAGGCCGCTGTTCATGCGCTTACCGGACGCGACGTTCACGCTCGCTAACTTCATGAGAACACATCTGTACTCAGCGCTGGCCACATTGAAAATCGGTATGAAGATTCTTCTTGAGGACGAGGGAGCGGCTCTCGATTCCATCACGGGGCACGGCGGCTTTTTCAAAGATGCGAACGTCGGTCTTAGGATTATGGCTGCGGCGATGGACGCGTCGGTTAAGGTGATGGCGACGGCGGGCGAGGGCGGTCCATGGGGCATGGCGATACTAGCGGCGTATATGAAAAACGGGAAGGGTGAAACGCTTTCCGACTATCTCGCGGATCGTGTGTTCGCCGATAGCGCGTGCACAATCGTTGAACCGGATGCCACGGATGTCGCCGGGTTTAAGGTGTTCATGCAAAGATTTGAAGCGAGTCTTGACACTGAGCGCAAAGCCGCGGACACTTTTAACGCTTAATAAAAAGTACAATAACGGGCCGACTGGCGCCCGATTTCTCACATTGCCGCATTACCAACTAAATTCTATTCTCACTTGCTGGGGGTAGAATTTTTTTTGCAATTCATGTTCAGAATAATCATATATGCAAAATCTTGAGAGCATATTGACTTACCTGTTTTTTTGTATTAGTATGGAAGCAACAAAAACTTCCATTGGTTGGAAGTTTTTACTTTATGTAAGCTGCTTTGTAACAGGGGGAATCAAGCGTGAAGGAAGTTATTGAAAAGATAGCCCGGTTGGATGCGCAGGCGTTTGAAAACGAACTAAAAAATAAATCGGCTCTATTTCAACAAAGGCAGAAATATGAAAATGAAATGAAGAAATACCGCGAATATAAAATAGAAGAAGCAAACGAAAGCGCAAAAGCCTCCTATGACCGGGCCATCGACAAGGCACGGAGCGAATACCTGGAAAAGGAAGCCGAAATGAAGCAAAAGGCTGAGCTGCTGGAGAAACGATACCTGGAGGT
>JAEYOM010000003.1 GCA_023411715.1 Bacillota bacterium
CGGGCGAAAATTTTACCAAAGAAAAATTCACACAACGGCAGTGGCTTAATGAAGTCACAGCCCATTTCGGCCTGGAACGCTTCGATATTGCCGGTGTGTCGAACGGCGGAGTTATGGCGTTTAATTACACTGTCATGGAACCCGGGAAAGTGCGAAGGGCCATTTGCATAGAGGGCGGGATGGCCACGAATCCGATGAAATCCATAATAAGTTTTATGGCGTTAATGTTCCCCGAGATACTTATGCCCAACAGAAAAAATATGGTCAGGATAATCCACAAGCTGGCTTCGCCAAAAAATGATTTTTATGACAGGCATCCCGAGATAGTCGATCATCTGCTCCTCCTTATGAAAAACCACAACCGGAAGGCCATGAACGTCCATGTAGTCTATAAGTATGACCGGGAGGCATCTGTCAGGATCCGTGACAAATTTTATTTCCTGTTCGGCGACATGAGAATGGAAACGCGCAGGGAACTATTCGATTTACTCGAGAAGGACGGGTACAAATACAAAATCATTAAGAATGCCGGCCACGGGGTCAACCACGAGCAAGCTGACGAGGTCAACCGCGAGATGGTAAGCTTTCTGGAGGATAAGCAGCAGTGCGTATCCGCACAGGAAGCATAGATGCAGGACTGCTGTGTTTGGCGATCAGCTTTTATATCCGGGTCAGAATGGTATACCGGGAAGACCGAAGCGGCCTGTCAGGACGAATGCCAGTACGATCTGCATTATCAGTATCACAGGTATGCCCGTCATAAAGTACCAGTGCTTCGTTTTATGCCTGAACAGCAGCATGCCGGCATAAACGCCGATGCTGCCGCCTATGAGCGCCGTAAGGAAAAACGCTTTTTCAGGAATTCTCCACAGACCTTTACGGGCTTTGTGCTTGTCCGATGCCACGAGCATAAAGCCCGTAAGATTTAGTACAGCAAGCGCTGCAATTATCGCAAAAAAATATATATTGTGATTAGTCATGACAGTACCTTTTCTTTGATCATTTGATTAATTCAGGAGCATGTTACTATTATGCAGTTCCACGAGTGATTTGACAAGCGACATTCTGATGAAGTGCTCAGGATAACGTATCGCGGCGTTCGTATTTCATGTAGAATTAAGTTGCAACAAATTCCAATCCGTGCTACAATTTAGTAGTATAAGTTCTAATAACAGAAGGTAATGATAATCGAACGGAGGTGAAAAGGTGAAAACATCGGCAAATCACGACAATATTCTGGAGAGACTCGACTGCTATGTTGCCAGCATGGCACATTTCAAGGCTGTCAAAGGGGGTAGTCTGTCCAAAAATGAATATTGCCGATAGTGAGCTGGTGGATCATCTTTTTACTAAAAATATTATTGAAATAAGACCTGGGTGATTCTGAAGGCCCGGGTTTTTTTATGGTCAGGAAGTTTACGCATATATGAAACCCGGGCTCTGGGATCGATCCGCCAGGCTCGGGTTTTTTGTCTCCAAGGGTTTCTTAAGGGGACACATCATTATTGGTTTACCCAGGTTTGAAAGGAGACATCATGATAGATGTTGCAGTACAGGATCTAAATAAATATTATGGCAGCAACCATGTGCTGAAGGGCATTTCATTCGAGATATTCAAGGGTGAGAAGGTGGGCCTCATCGGGAAAAACGGCTGCGGCAAAACAACGCTTTTCAAGGTCGCTTCCGGGATTGAGGGATACGAGAGCGGCAGTGTTATCAGGGCACAGGGAAAGAAAATCGAAGTACTCGAACAAATACCGGTCTACGATGAAGGATATACGGTGGAACAGGTATTGAACAGCGCTTTCAGCGAACTGTTCGAGAAGTCGGAAGAAATGCGGTCGCTGGAGGAGCAGATACAAAGATGCGATACCGGACTTCATACAAATGAGGTCGGGAATACAGGCATAGACAAACTGCTTTCCCGTTACGGCAGGCTGCAGACCGAATATGAAGCCCTTGGCGGGTACGAAACGGAAAGCAGGATCGACAAGGTCTGTAATGGAATGAAAATAAGCCAGGCTATGCGCGGCCAGCTTTTTGACAAATTGAGCGGCGGCGAGAAGACCCGTGTGAACCTAGCCAGGATATTGCTGCGCGGTGCGGATATCCTGCTGCTCGACGAGCCGACGAACCATCTGGATCTCGGCTCGCTTCGCTGGGTCGAGGAGTACCTGAAGTCGTACGCGGGGACGGTTGTAGTGATCTCTCATGACAGGTGCTTCCTGGACAATGTTGTGACGCGGATAATCGAAGTAGTGGACGGTAAACCGGAATTTTACGAAGGCAGCTACAGCTATTACGCAGAAGAAAAGAAAAGACGGTTTGAGCTCAGGAGCGAGCTGTATGAACAGCAGCAGCGTAAAATAGGGCAGCTTGAGGCGGCAGCCAAAAGGATGCATGAGTGGGCGAAAAACGCCGACAACCCGGCCATGCACAAGCGCGCGTTTGCAATTGAGAAACGGATCGAACACATGGATCGCGTAGAGAAACCAAATGAAACCAGGAGGATGTCCGCGGAATTCAGAGAAAGCGGTTTTTCCGGGGAGGAGACGGCTGTCTTCAGCGATGTTGCCAAAGCATACGGTGCGAGGCGGCTGTTTCATTCGGTAAACCTTCGCATTCTCAGGAATGACAGGATCGCTCTCATTGGAGACAACGGCTGCGGAAAATCCACGCTGATAAAGCTGCTGACCGGCGACGAAGCACCGGACAAGGGCATTGTACGTATTGGCAGCAGCATAAAAATGGCCTATGTGCCTCAGCATATTGAGTTTAACGACCCAGAAGCCACCGTGCTGGAAATGATTCGCTACGCACTTGAAACGAATGAGGAGAAAGCGCGGTCGATACTCGCGGCATTTCACTTCAGGGGGAAGGACATACTGAAGAAGGTCGGGTCGCTTTCAGGCGGCGAAAAAAGCAGGCTCAAGGTTTGCATCCTCATGCAGGGAGATGTCAATTTCCTTGTGCTGGATGAGCCGACGAACCACCTCGATATACCGTCAAGGGAGTGGATTGAGGAGGCGGTTTCACAATTTGGCGGGACTATACTGTTTATTTCACATGACAGGTATTTCATCAATAAATTCGGGGACCGGATATGGGAATTGGAGGACGGCTGTATTACCGACTACCAGGGAACATACGAAGAGTATTGCGATTGGAAGAATACAAGCAGTACCGCCAAAGCGTCGGAAGAAGCGGGCAGGATGGCAGGAGAGGCAGATAAGAGGGCAGGAACGGGCGAGAGGGTAGAAGCAAGTAAGAGGGTGGAAGAAGCGGGCAGGAGGACGGAAGAGGCAGGCAAAAGGACAGGAACGATTAAGAGGGCGGACGCAGGCGGCAAACAGGAGAAAGAGACAGGCGAAGGTGCAGTAGCGAATAAGAGGGCAGTAGCAGGCGGCAAACAGGCGAAAGAGACAGGCGAAGGTACAGGAGCGAATAAGAGGGCAGTAGCAGGCGGCAAACAGGCGAAAGAGGGCAAGAGGGCAGAAACGGGCGAGACCGGCGTGACCGGCATGACCGGCATGACCGGAATACGGGCACAGGCCTGTACAAGCCCTGAAAATACGGATACAGGCGGGCGGAACAGGCGTAATAGTGAACAGAAGGCCGAAGCATACAGGCAAAAGAAAATACTGGATTATGAAAGCCGGATAGAGGAAGCGGAATCGAGGCTCAAGGCCATTACCTCGGAAATGGAGCAATTCGCAAGCGATTACGGCAAATTGAGTGCCCTGTACCTTGAAAGATCGGAGCTTGAAAAGGATCTTGATTGTCTGTATGGGGAATTGTGCAGTTTATGATATCTGGAAGCAAATATGAGTGTCTTTTGGGATATGGTTAAATGTGGTATAATTTTTACGATTTCAATGATTGCGTTGAAAAGTAAGGAGGATACATCATTTGGATATAAAAAGACACTTCCTCGTATATAAAGGGCTGCCCAGGGATATGTACATACTTTTCGCATCAAGTGTGATAAACCGTATGGGCAGCTTTATAGTGCCGCTGATGACATTGATACTGACGGAGAAGATAGGCTTTTCCAAGTCGGAAGCAGGTTTGTTTTCTTCTGTTTCGATGTTGTCACAGGGGCCTTTCATATTATTGGGCGGGTTCCTCGCGGATAAATTCGGGAGCAAGAAAACGATAGTAATATTTGATGCCCTTGGCGCGTTAGTCTATATGATTTGCGGTTTTTTGAAACCTGATCTGGCCGTTGCTGTTTTGATAATTATAGCTTCGAGTCTTTATGCCATTGCTGTTCCTGCATTTACTACCATAGTCGCTGAAGTAACGCCTTCATCTGGTGTCAAAAGTGCATACTCGCTGATGTATCTCGGCTATAACCTGGGCCTGACTGTAGGTCCCATCCTGGGCGGTCTTTTATTCAGTTCATATCTGAACCTACTGTTTATATTTGACGCGCTTACCACCTTTCTGGCAACGTTGCTCATCCAGTTTATGGTCGACGACAAAAGGAGCGTCAGGAAGCTCGATTTGCAGGCTGAAGCCGGGCACCCTGAGAAATCGGGCGAAACGTCCATTTTCAGCTTTCTCTCCCATAATCCTGCCCTGCTGGTTTTCTCTGCGATTTTGCTGATATATAATTTCTGCTACATACAGTGGAGCTTCCTGCTGCCGCTACAGACCGTAGGCGTTTTCGGTACGAATGGAGCCGGTATTTACAGCCTGCTCGTCAGTATCAACGCTGTTACGGTAATAGTACTGACGCCTCTGCTGACGTCGCTTACACATAAAGTGCAGCCGTTGAGGTCTATTTTCGTGGGTGGTATTTTATACGCCTGTTCATTTGCTTTGTTTGTGATCAACCGTTTTATCGTGGTTTTCATAATATCCGTGATTGTCATGACTGTCGGTGAGATCCTGGTCACTATCAACATAAACAGTTATATAGCGCAAAGTACTCCTATGTCATTCATTGGCAGGGCAAATTCCCTGCTGACCGCCGTCAATGGCGTCGGTTATGCAATAGGGCCTGTTATTATCGGCTATGTGCTGATGCTGCTGAATTTTCAGGAGACATGGCTGGCAGTATCCGTCCTCATGCTGTGTGGTGCAGGTTTGATGTATTTTATCAGTAAAGCGCATAAAGCCTCAGCTCAAGGTAGCGATCAAGCTCCGGAAAGATCCGGCGATATTCAGATCTGACAAGAACGGTGAATAATATTTAATGGAACAAAATTCCTTATAACAAGTCTAATCCCATATCGAAATCATAATTCAGGGCGGTAAAAAATGCTTAGGGGAACAGTTAGGCTATCGGTCTTGTTAGCCATGTCGGCAGTGTTATCCTGCCTATTTTCAGCTTTAGCCTTGATACATGCCGGAGATACCGTAAGGACTGGCATACTGGCCGATCATGGTCAAATCTGCTCTGTCGGTTTTAATAAAAACAAGATCTATATCTATACGCGGACCGGCAAGAAAATTTACGGGTATAAAGCCGGTGACAGCAATAGCAAAATTTTCAGCAGCTTTATTTCAGATCTCGATGCTGACGGCACCGATGAGCTGTTGCTTGTGGTCGGGAAGGATAAAAACGAATACGGGGAATATCTGCTGATACTGAAGCCGGAGCTTGCTTTACAGGGCGCGATTAGCGGGACAAACGCGGAAAAGCCGACAATAGGAGACGCTGATGCACAGCCCGCTGCCGTTAGCGATATCCAGGCAACGTTAGGCCTTAAACAGATATACAGGTTCGACATGAAGGAAATAAACCCCTGGAAGGTTCAGACCTGCGATGTGGACGGCGACGGAAGCAAGGAGATATCGGTCGGCGTATACAAAAAAGCTGTATTCCATCCCGTAATGGCGAAACGGCCGTTCATATACAACTGGAGCGACGGACATATGTCTCCGAAATGGCTTGACTCAAGGCTTGCCAGGCCATTTGACGACTACGTCTTCTGTGATATCAATTCCGACGGAAAAGATGAGCTTATTTCGGAGGAACTTATTGCGGACGGAAGCAAAGCGATAAACACATATGGCTGGAAGGGCTTCGGCTTCGAAAGCACAGGCGGAAGCGGAAGCTACGAAGATATACTTAAAATAAGAAAAATAACAGGACCCGCAATAGAAATCAATGCTGTGATGGACGGACGCAGCAAATGGATCGCGTTGCATTATGTAAACGGCACTCTGGTCGAAGAGCAATAGCGAGCTTGTTTAAAGCAGTAATTGAAAGGAATGGTATCTCTATGTTCGGAAAACGCTTACTTACCCTGGCTTTTGTCATATTCTACACACTATCGCTGACGGCGGCCTTGAGCGCCTGCTCGAGCACAGGCTTTGCCGATCCGGGCGGCACGCCTTCACTGTCTGACGGAGTTGCGCAAGGCGGGACTGCAGGAGACGCTGCAGGATCGACGGGCGGCGGGCAAGCCTGGGATAATACCCAAATGGACAATAATGCCGCATCGGAAGTATCCGCAAACGGGACACAGACTTCCGCAAACGGGACACAGACTTCCGCAGGCGGGACACAGACTTCCGCAGGCGGGACACAGGCCTCGGATGGTGCTGATACCGGAGTCAGGCCCGTATTCACCCCCGAAAGAGAGAGAAAATACGTCGACGTAGAATGGAAGCCTTTGGTCTGCGACAAAAAAGTAGCTCCGTATAAAGTCGATCCCAGCCTGTCCAATGTGGCAAACCTGTCGCAGTTCGGGTCTTTCTCAGCAAAACAGAAGCAAATGCTTTCCGGCAACGGTTTTTTCGTAGCACCCGCAAAGGAACAGCAGTTGTTTTATATCTATGAAAACAATCAGTATCTGAAGCTTCCGAGTTTAATCACAGCCGATTCGGTACTTCAGGTATACCACGTGTTTTACGATTATTCATTGAGGACGCTTGAATATGAATATCTGCTGCAGGACCTCGAACAGTTGACGGACAGCATGCTTAAAAAGTCCGTGAGACTTTATGAAGACATAAAAGATAGGGACGTCAAGGCGGCGGCACTTAAGAATATAGCATATTTCGCGGTGGCGCAAAAGGTTCTGGAGAAGCAGCTGCCGGCCAATATGCCCGATGAGGCCCTGAAGCTTGCGGAAGCCGAGTCCGGGCTTGTTGAGAAACAGGAAGGCTTTGCGGTATCGCCGATCTTCGGCTTCAAAATGGATTACAGCCAATATACGCCAAGGGGACATTATACCAGGAGCCATGATTTTGAAAGATTCTTCAAGGCGATGATGTGGTACGGGCAGGTTCCGTTCCCGCTGCTGATAGATAAGGACAACGTTGTAAAATTGTCGCTACCGGAAACCCTGCAGGCTCTTCTTATTACTTACAGCATATTTACAAACGGAAGCGGAGAGGCCGACACGACGCTCTGGGAAAACATATACGACCCTACTGTATTCTATGTGGGAAAGGCCGATGATCTTACCATATACGATTATAAGAATCTCCTCGTTAAGACGTTCGGTCAGGAGCCGGATCCGGAAGCGTTTACGGACAGTGATAAGCTCGATAAACTCATCAAGGAGGCTAAAAAGCTGCCCAAGCCCAGGATACAGCCGGAATGGACGAGTGTGAACACGCCTGTCGGAGCCCAGTTCAGATTTATGGGGCAGAGGTATATACCCGATTCGGAGATACTACAAAAGCTTGTTATGCCCTATATCAGGCCGATGCCAAAAGGACTTGATGTGATGGGCGTTTTGGGGTCCGACAGGGCTTATGCGCTGTTGACGGAGCTGTATAAGGAAGACAAGAACTGGCCGGAATACCCTAATAAGTTCAATGAACTGAAAGAAAAATTCGTGGCATTGCCTGATGAGACCTGGCGCTCCAATATGTATTACGGCTGGCTCTGGGTGTTGAAGTCCTTCACAGGTAATGTCGGCAAGGGCTACCCATCCTTCATGACGAACAGGGCATGGAGGGATAAATCTCTGAACACAGCACTGGCAAGTTGGGCCGAGCTCCGACATGACACGATACTGTACGGAAAACAGAGCGGCGCCGAAATGGGCGGGGGCGATGAACCGCCATCCATCAAAGGCTATGTCGAACCCAATATAGATGCATATGAAAGGCTGCTATGGCTTACGAAATACTCCAGGGAGAACCTTTCTGCAAGACAGATACTGCCGCCAGACCTGAAAGGCAGGATGCTGAGCTTTGAGGGCCTTCTTCAGTTCCTTCTGGATTGCTCGGTCAAGGAACTGAAAAATGAAGAGCTTACGAAAGAGGAATACGAAAGGATACAGTTCTACGGGGGCGAACTGGAACATCTGACGAGTTCCTTTTCAGAAAACGGTTTGAGATGGTTTGAAATAACCTCGGAAACGGATAAAAACATGGCGCTGATCGCGGATGTGCATACATCTCCCGGATACTACCTCGAAGAAGGCATCGGCCCGGCATCCGAGATATTCGCGGTCGTCCCCATAGGCGGCAAGCTGTATCTCACGAGGGGAGCGGTCTTCAGCTATTATGAGTTTGTCAGCGGTAAGAGGCTGACCGACGAAGAATGGCAGAAATCATTCGATGAAGGCAAGCAGCCCGCGATGCCCGAGTGGATAGATTCCTTCACAGACCGAAATGGCGCTAAAAAGAAGATACCCGTGCCCGTTGATCCTTACGAATCATACTATTGATCCGTTATTCCATGGGCAGCACTATCGTCATCAAGGGCGGCTGCGGCAAAAAAAATGGATCATATTATATCTGCGGCGATTGTTTCAACGAAAACGGCATATCTGCGGGCGAACGGTCAAGGTATAGGATAGATCCGTGGTTTTTGCGTCGCTACTATGCTATTACCTTTAATATGGAGTTTATGGGGTTCCCTGTCGCTTTCGTTAAGGTACGATTCTCTGATGATCTGTATGAAAAGTCTGGTTATTCCGGGGTCGAACTGGGTTCCGGAATATCTTTCTATTTCTGCAAGAGCATCCTCAATACTGATAGCTTTCCTGTATACACGCGTATGCGTCATTGCGTCGTAAGCGTCAATAACGGAGGTTATCCTCGCCGGAAGCGGTATATCGTTGCCTTTCAGGCCTTGGGGATAACCTTTGCCATCCCAGCGCTCATGGTGTGACAGGACGGACTGGGATATATGCGCAAATTCGTCCGAAGACATCGTGATCCTATAGCCGATCGCAGAGTGCTTTTTCATGATCTCCCATTCTTCGGGAGTCAATTTGCCGGGCTTATTGAGGATGTGGTCAGGTATCGAAATCTTTCCGATATCATGCATAAAAGCTACCATTGCAAGATCCTCGCGCTCCTTAGGTGAAAGTCCCATATGCCGGGCTACCAGGTAAGCCATTTCTTTCATTCGCACCACGTGCTCTTCAGTTTCAATATTCTTGTCAAGCAGGATACTCGTAAGGCAATCAGATATCGATTTTCTGATAAGCCTGCTTTCGGCAAGTTTATTCCTGTAAAGCATGTTGTCGGCAGTCTCTATGGCATTCTCAAGATCCTGGCCCGGTCTTTCCTTTGCGGCTGTTCCAAGCGAGATATCCAGAGGAACGTTATCATCTTTATGCTCTCTGCACATACCCTTTATCTGCTTCATTATCTCCACAGCCTGATCCGCATTGGTTCCGGGCATGACGATGATGAATTCATCCCCGCCCCACCTGCCTATGATATGCCCGGGTGCGGCGTTTTTCATTATATTGGCGGCGCTTGCCAGTACCTGGTCGCCCTTTTTATGTCCAAAAGTATCATTGATCAGCTTCAAGCAGTTCAAATCGCCGAGGATAATGCTTATAGGCAGTTGTCCCTCTTTATCCAGTCTGGCCATTTCGATCTCACAATAACCTCTGTTGTATACGCCGGTCAGTGAATCATACATGATCAAATACTGCATTTTCTCGTCCAGAAGCGCTTGATTTTCGCGGCCTTTCTGAAAATAGAGCATCTGTATGATTATTGTTGCTGCAGTCGGGAATATGCCAATTAAAGTGAATGTAGCAAAAAATATCAAATTTCCCCATATATATCCGAGAAAATAGAACATGCCGGCGCTGCCCCATAGTAGGAAGCAAACGCCCAAAATGTACCTTGTAATGCTCCGAACATAAGGCACCTGAATAGAAACCAGACCTGTGTAAATAAGAAGAGCGCTGCCGAAAACCAGACGGGGAACGAAGTAGAATTCAGTTGACACTTTCATGAAACCGATTATTACATAATAAATGATTGGAACCAGACCGATTGCCGTTATAGCCTTCGAAGCTTTACCGCGGAAAAATTCAATGGAACCTTTGGCTATCGCCCAGATACCCAGAATACCTATTATGTTTTCAACAGTATTCCACATGGCAGAGTGCGGTGCAGTAAATTCGAATGATATTATAAGGGATGAAAGAGTTGTAAAAAGCCACGAAACGGACCAAAAAAGGATATGTCTTTTCCGCTCTACAAAGTAAAGACAGGCGAATATAAGCATTAACGCCGCGTTATAGATGACTGTCGTCCAGTAATATGTATTCGCATCCAAACGTATCTCTCCCCATATTTTGCTGAGTGCGGACCCAGAGGTTTGTATTTATATGCAAAAAGCATGTAAATACATCAGGGAACACTCTGGCGGTCCGGCTGTCATGACGCCCGGATATGGTGCACTTTAGACCCGCGACCATTTATGTTTTTCGATCAAACTTACCGTAAACATAGCGTATAAATAAAATATATCGTTACTATAACGCATGTGTAGACAGATGTCAATAATTAACTATATACAGGTCTGTACAAGTACAAATTGCACTGTCGGCAAATTTACCGCGGAGTAATGATTATATGGGTTCAGGGGGGCTACAGTCCTAATACTTTTAGCCTATTGTAAAAACATAACAAAAATAGGTATAATTTGTTTAGGAGCATGTCTTATGGTGAAATTGGAGTGGTGGCTGATGAGCTTTATCGATATCACTTTCAGGTATGTCATACCGGGATTGTCCGTCACGATAACTTTGTTAGCCTTTTTTCTAAACTACCACAAGAAAAAGAAGCTGGAATATGTGCACACTTTTTCATCACAGATACACGTCATAAAGAACCACGATTATAAAACAGCCGAGAATGACAGGACGATACTGCAGACAAGGCTGGTATTCTGGAATCCAACCAGGCAGATCATCTGCAGGGAGGATATTCCCAAGAGCAATCCTATCACGATATCATGCGTGAAAGGGGCCGAGCTGTATAGTGTATCGCTCTTGTCCGCAAGCAATGAGGGCAGCGGGGTCAGAATCGTTAAAACCAGGCGCAATGGCTACCAGATAAAATTCGATTACCTGGAGGCGGGCGATGGCTTCCTGATCGATGTACTTTCTTCGGGAACTTCCCATAACGATCTGCTGATAAAAGGGTCGATAAGGGGCTCGGGCAAGAAAGCCATCAAGTACTGTTCGGTGCTGGAGCGGGAAAGATATTTGAGTATCAGGGAATTGCTGAATAACAGGAGCATCTTTTTCATAATCACTTTTGTTCTTACGATAATAGTACTGATCGGCATCTTTATCCCGTTTGATGTAACGTTTCATCTCGGAGGCATATCAAAGTCAGCCAAAGGTATCCATATTCCAAGCGATTTCAAGCCCATGTCCCTGGGTTTCATAATAGGCCTGTGGATTTTTTTGCTGCTCACTACAAAATCCGGCGTCAGCATCCGCAAGAGGATACCGAAAGAGCTTCTGAAATACGGGAGCATCAAGAACAGGCCGATGTAGCAGCCTCATCAAGAACAGGCCGATGTAGCAGCCTCATCAAGAATAGGCCGATGTAGCAGCCTCGTTGGCGTAATGCGGTTCTTCATAACGGTACGGCAGAAGTCCCGGTTTAGCCCGGGACTTCTTACGTTTCTACGTCACTTTGATGTTTTTCGTCAACTCTGATTACCCAGTCCTTATAGCGAGTATTAAATTCTTTATCTGAGTATTCCATAGGCTTGAACCATCCAGGCTTTTCTTTGCATCTGTTAAGCAACTCCCGATATGTCATTTGCCACGTAACCTCCCGTTTTCTTATTTCATGTTTATCTTATGAAGTAAACATAAAATAGGTGACATAATCTTGGGACACTATTAATTATTGAAGTGACCAGGACGGCTGCTGCTTGCCTGTTGGCTGTGCTTTCGTGGCTTTAGAATCATAAAGCAAAGCGCATTTTGTATTCTACATTATCAAAAAGCAGAAGCAGTTTTTGCTCCAAATTGGAGGATAGTTTTGTAAACTATAGCTCCCCAATGCCGATGGTTAGGCATCGATGGTTAGGGATGATGTGCGGAGCTATATTTTTATGAGTTTACTAATTTTGTACCAATTTATGGAATTAGTAATTATTACCATAACATAGAAATATACTTATTCTATAAAAGATTGAAATTTTATAAGGGGGTTAACTATGAAAAGCAAAAAACTAGTCACAATAATAATGCTAGTAGTTATGCTAACATTAACCATGGCTCCGTTTACAACGGCGAGCGCAGCAAAGACTAATTTTCTTACAATTATGTCAGAGGAGAGCAATGGTTGGGTAAGAAACTTTAACCCGAATATCAACAATGCCAGACACGCTGCATTGGGATTTATGTTTGAGCCATTGATTATTTTCGACAGCTTCAATAATAATAGGGAAACTCCTTGGCTTGCTGAAAAGATTGTTACTGAACCCGACTTTAAAACCCTCACCGTATATGTAAGAAAGGGTGTTAAATGGAGTGACGGTAAAGATTTTACTGCAAATGACGTTGCATTTACCTACACTTATCCCAAAACACATCCCGAAATAGACAGAAATGGTTGGTGGGATCATACGGGATCTACTACACCGGGGAAAATTGCTTCTGTTAAAGTAGTTGACAAATATACTGTAAAAATTATCATGAAAGAAGCGAATCGTTTCTGGCGCAATACTATACCCTTCCAAATCTGGATGTTGCCGGAGCATATTTACTCAAAGGTTAATGACCCTGCAAATTATGTGGATGCAAACCCTGTGGTTACAGGCGCATTCTCAAAAGTTAAGTACTTTACACCTGAAATGATTGTACTTGCTAGAAACCCATATTACTGGAATGCTAAAAATCTAAAAGTTGACGAACTTCGTTTCCCGCAATTCAATGGCAACCAGGCTGCGCTCTCATTGCTTCAAACAGGGGCTATCGACTGGGCGCATATATTTATACCGGATGCAGCAAAGAACTATGTACAAGGCGATCCGGACAGAAAATTCTGGTATGGTAAAAACGATGGTGTAAGACTTGCATTCAACTTTATGGATGAAAATGCTGATACTTTAAAGGCATTTAAAGATGTCAATTTCAGAAGAGCAGTATCATTATGCGTTGATAGAATAGGTATAAATAATTCGGCCGTATTTGGATACCTTTCTAAGGATGTTCCTCCTGTAACAGGTTTACCGCCGGCGTTAATGGGGTACTCTGATAAAACTGCACAGGCTGAGTTGGCCAAATATACTAAATACGACATTAATGCGGCTAAAAAGATATTGGCAGACGCCGGATACAAAGACGTTAACAAGGACGGATTCCTGGAAAACCCGGATGGTTCCAAGCTTGCATTTGAAATTACATCACCTGCAGGCTGGACTGATTGGAATGATGGTGCTGCAATTGTTGCACAAGGACTTAAAAAAGCAGGCGTCAATGCAACAGCAAAAGCTATAGATCTTGCAATGTATGTTGAAAGCTGGAAATCCGGCAAGCGGGATGTTCTTTACAGTGGATACGGTATTACCGGAGATCCATATAAATTCTACTATGACACAATTGGTGATCAATCAAGAATCAAAACAGATACCTGGTGGACAATTACCGATACGAACTATGCGAATGACGAGATGACAGCTTTAATCGCTAAAATGCCGACTGCTAAAGATTCTGAATTAAAATCAATAACAGCCAAGATAGAACAACATTTCGCAAGCAATATGATCAATGTTCCAATATTCTACAATGGAAACTGGGTTGTTTACAACACAAGCAGATTTACAGGCTGGGCTACTGCGGATAATGTAATATGTAATCCTGCATGTGTTCAGCATGACTCAAAACTTTTACAGCTTTTCGCTTTAAAGCCTGTAAAATAATTAATTAATCAGGTATGGCATGGGTTTTACCCATGCCATACCTGATATTTAAAGTTCAACTAATAATAAATCGTGCCTTATAATTCCGAAATTCTAAAAAATTGAGGGTGTGGATACCTGTGAGATACATTTTAAAAAGGTTATGGTTTTATATCTTGGCGTTCTTTGGGGCTTTGGCTTTAAACTTTTTCCTTCCGCGTATGATGCCGGGAAATCCTGTTCAGATGTTCTTATCAAACCTTTATAGATCGGGCGGTGTTGTTGACAATGCTACAATAGCCGCGGTAGAGAAATTATTCGGGTACGATACCCATACTCCTGTTATCATAGCCTTCTTTAATTATATTGCAAGCATTTTTAAAGGCAATTGGGGCGTTTCTTTTACTTTCTACCCGCAGACGGTATTGGAAGCTACAGCGCGAGGGGTGAAATGGACTGTATTCCTTTTGGGAACGGCATTGATTCTTGGATTTATTATAAATACACTGTTTGGTATTCTTGTTGCATGGAAACGCGGGAGCAGACTGGATACGACATTAACCGTCGGCGGGCAAATCATGGCTAATATTCCGTCGGTTGTCACTGCAATTATTTTATGCATTGCACTTGCATTTACGGATATATTCCCGAGAGGATATGCCGTTACTCCGCTTTTTATGCCTGAAAATGTCTTTCAATATATGCGCGATGTAGCTTATCATGCTTTCCTGCCTGTCTTTGCAATTGTTATAACAGGCCTGGGTGGAATAATGGGCATGAGAGCAAATATGATCAACCAGCTCGGCGAAGATTATATTGTTATGGGAATTGCCAAAGGTGTGCCCGACAGGAAGATCATGTTTGGCTACGGGGCGAGAAATGCGCTTTTACCTGTTGTTACTTCACTTGCAATGCAGATAGGTTATTTGTTAGGCGGCGCTTTAATAATCGAACAGGTTTTCAATTATCCCGGTTTAGGCCAAATTATGGTCATGGCTATCAGCAGAAGGGATTATCCTTTAATGCAAGGCATACTGCTTATGACAACAATAGTGATGCTTACGGCTAACTTTATTGCAGACATCAGCATTATGATCCTGGATCCAAGAACTCGGAGACAGGGTGTTGACGGAAACTGATGGTAAAAGGGGACAGAGAGTATATGAAAAAAATATGGAACAGCAATATAATACGTTTTTTTAGGAATAGTCCCAAAACAAGCATCGGAGTTATTCTGGTAATTTTGATTCTTCTCCTTACCGTTGGGGCAAACCTTTTTACGAGTATTGATCCTACAAATAGATTTGCCGGCGAATATCACAGCCCGCCTTCACAAACGCATATATTAGGCACAACTCAATTGGGTAACGATGTATTCGCTCAAACCTTGTACGGAGGCCGCGTATCAATCCTGGTAGGTATATTTGCAGGTATTATTACAGTGTTTTTAGGTATCATTTTAGGAATCAGTTCAGGCTATTTTGGAGGAAGGTATGATAACGTAATTACAACAATAATAAATATTATCATGGTTGTACCAAATATAGTCCTGTTACTTATAGTTGCAGCGCTTTTAGACGGTGTATCGCCATTCTTGATCAGTGTCATAATCGGGCTGACTTCCTGGCCGTGGAACGCTCGTGTACTTCGTGCCCAGACAATGAGTTTGAGAAACAGAGAATTTGTTTATTCTGCTGAAACATTAGGAGAATCAAAACTTAGAATCTTGTTTTTTGAGATTATGCCTAACATGCTTTCCATCATAAGTTCTGCTTTTGTCAGCACGCTTATCTTTGCTATTACGGCTAGCGCTACTCTTGAGTTCATTGGATTCGGCGACCCACTTTCGTGTACATGGGGAATAATGCTTTTCAATGCAAATAAATCTGGAGCATTGACAAGCGGTGCCTGGTGGGAATTGCTGGGCCCTATTTCCGGAATAGTTTTGTTTGGAGCAGGACTTACATTAATTAATTTCTCCATCGATGAAGTATCAAATCCAAAATTAAAAGCACAAAGAATTATGAAAGCTTATTATAAAGTGAAAAAAATGCAGGCAAAAAGCATAAAAAAATTAGGCTTGAGTAACACCATGGGAAGGAAGAGCGCTTGAAGATGAGTGATTTATTAACGGTAAAAGGACTCAGCGTTGATTATGTAACTGCAAAAGGGGGACATGTCAGAGCAGTAGACGACGTCAGCTTTTCAATAAAAGAGGGTCAAAGCTTCGGCCTGGCAGGAGAATCCGGCTGCGGCAAGAGTACGATTGCCTACTCTCTTATGAGATTGCACAGGCCTCCGGCGTTAATATCAGATGGTCAGATTATTTTTTGCGGTAATGATATAGTACATATGACAGAAAATCAAGTTCAGCAATTACGCTGGAGTGAGATAGCCATGGTATTCCAATCGGCCATGAACTGTCTGAATCCCGTAAAAACAATAGAAAAACAATTTTTTGAAATATTCAGGTATCATGGGATTACCAATGATAAAAAGGTTTCCAGAAAGAAGGCCGAAGAGCTTTTATCCGTTGTAGGTATCCCGGCGGAAAGATTAAAAGATTACCCTCACCAGTATTCAGGCGGGATGCGTCAGAGAGCAGTTATCGCAATGGCATTGGCGCTTAGACCCAAACTTCTGATATTAGACGAGCCTACTACTGCACTTGATACTGTAGTACAAAGAGATATTTTACAGTGTATTTACAACCTGAAAAAGGAATTAAATTTTTCTATTTTTTTTATCACACATGATATCAGTTTGATGATGGAATTTTGCGACACAATAGGTATCATGTATGCCGGGAAGATCGTAGAACAGTCTTCTTCAGGGAATATTCTGCATAACCCGAAGCATCCTTATACATACGGCTTAAAAAATTCATTTCCCTCTTTAAAAGGAGAAGTCAAATATATGGAAGGAATACCCGGAACCCCATTGGATTTAAATGCTGTTCCTGCAGGCTGCAGGTTTCAGGACCGTTGTTTTAGAACATGTAAAGACTGTTTTACAAAGGAACCGGAGATCAGCACCACTGATGACGGGTTCTTTTATTGTCATAATCCATTAAGGGCAGGATGAATCAATAATACGAGGTGTGAAATGAAAGAAGAAAAGCAAACAATACTGAGTGTAAAAAACGTTGTGATGGATTTCAAAATCGGCGGGAAATCGCTCCTGTCCAGGAAGAAAACTTTGCGTGCTTTGAATGACATCACTTTTGATCTATATAAAGGTGAAGCCTTGGCGATTGTTGGCGAATCCGGGTGTGGAAAATCTACCATATGCAGGGTTGCTATGAAATTCTACAAGCCAACATCAGGAACTATGACTTTTGAAAATAATGACATTCATAAATTGAAGGGCCAGCAATTAAAAAACTATCGTCAAAAAGTGCAGATGATTTTTCAGGACCCTTTTTCCTCGCTTAATCCATTGCATAATATATATTATCATTTGAAGAGGCCGCTTAAATTGTACCATCCGTCCGATAAAACAACCATGAAGAAAAAGATGGATGAGTATTTGACGTTGGTTGGGCTGATTCCGCCGGAAGAACAGGGAAATAAAAATCCTCATCAGCTGTCCGGAGGACAAAGGCAAAGAGCATATTTGGCAAGAATATTGGCTGTAGGCGCAGAAGTAATATTTGCGGATGAGCCGACCTCAATGCTGGACGTATCGATTCGGCTGGGAATTCTGAACCTTATGAATAAATTGAAAAAAGAGAATGACAAATCGTTTATTTATATTACTCATGATATAGCCTCTGCACGATACTTTGCCGACAGGATTATCGTTTTGTATGCCGGGCATATGGTTGAATGGGGCGATGTTAACAAGGTTATTGTCAATCCTGCGCATCCCTATACGAAGCTTTTGGTTTC
>JAEYOM010000020.1 GCA_023411715.1 Bacillota bacterium
TCTATACCCCCTTTGAAGTGTCGCAACTTAAAGGGTATTATTTTGAAGGGGTGCTTGCAATGGTTTTTCCATTTTATGCAGGGTTTTTTAAGTTCCGGAACGCTCGGTTTTCATTGTACCAAAAACATACCGCATATCAATGTTTTCTTGTATACTGGTTTTGCACTTTCCCAATACTATTCTTCTGTCATATTTAAGCCTTTAATATAATCTTGAAATGAGTTGTATTGCTCGTTAAATGATTTAATTGTATCCTTAGCTTTTTGAATTGCATTAGATACTTCTTCATCAGTTACTGTTATACCATCAGTTTGAGCGCTTTTATAGATTACTTCCCGTTCTATTATGCTATTCAATATTTCGCTATCAGAGAGTTTCTTCTCGCCGCTATTAACCAACAAATTGTACGTTTCAAACCCTTTTTTAGTTATCTTTTCTCCATCAATAGTTGCAACCGATTCATCGCCAACGCTGGATAAAATTTCAGCTTGCTTCATCCCTAATGCCTTAGAAAGGCTTTCACCTTGTAATGCATAAATAGAACCGCCTAACAAGAGTAGTAATCCAGACAGTATGCAGATTAATTGAAACTTCTTATTATTTTTCATTATATGCCTCCATTCCGGCTATAGATTTGTCGAGCGTATTACCAAACAATGCCTCTAGTCTTTACATCGTCACCATCCGTCTTATATCCGTCCATATCTAACCAATGTCAAATTTCTCTAGCCGGATAGCCAGGCAAAATGCTCATTACAAAAGCCAGGGGTACTACTGCCTATTATCAAATTCATTTTTTTCAATAATATAAACAATATTGTCACCGTTAAATTCTTTTGTCATGAATGTGTCCAGAAAGTCCTCGAAAAGTATTTTTATCTTTTTTACATCCTTTTTATTAATATAGCTGTGGACGTCATTTACATATAATCGGTAATCTCCATTATCCCAATAAAAGAATAAAGTTAACTCTCCATACTCGAGACAATCCTCCAGCAAATCAATTAATTTAAAGCCATTTCCAGGCTCATTTCGATGAAATTCGCAGGCGCAACCCCCTTTTGTTAATGCATAGTAATTCCTACCATTTTCTGCATTTACCATAGTTGAGGTCTTATCAGTAATTTCTTGAATATTCTATTACTTCTTGTTTTGAGATCTTTTTTTTCGTAATTATATCAAGCATATAACACATGTCCAGTAAGGAGAATGGGTTCAAAAACTCCATTCCCCTCAATATTCACACTCCTTATTTTAGCTTTTTAATACTTTTCATTAAATCTGCTATTTGCTTTTCATTCTGTTTAAAGCAATCAAGACTAACATTAATATTTGCTCCGATAAATCCTTCTCCCAAGACCAAATTCATTATTTTTTTCCCATTATACTCGTCAATATACAAAGTGCCGGAGACACCATCATTAGTAACAAATTCTTCTTGTGTATTTACACTTGGTATGTTTATATGTCCGATTTGTCCATATACATATATCCTTTCATCTTCTTTCTTATCCGGATAAATCTCAATACCGCCATCGGGGCTGAGTTCATTTTCAGATGTTGTTTCCTTGGTTCCAACTTCCTTAGAGCTCCAATTCTCAGGATATTCTACACTATAACCAAAACGTTCATTTTTATATGTTTTCATATTTTCATTTATAGTTTCCTCATCCCTGGTCTGTTCCGCTAATGTAGAGTTGCTTCCTTTAGTGGTAATTTCATCGGTATTACTATAGCTATTGTCTGATGTGTTATCTTTTTCGTAACATCCGGAGAATAAAAAGCAAATAACAATAAAGAGCGTCAATATAGATGACTTTTTATGGAAATTCATAGCTAGCCTCCATTAGGCTCAGGCTGGCACATGTAGACCATGAGTCAGCCTGAGTCTCATATCGATATTCTTATTTTGCGCCTATTGGGCAGGTTGTTTCCGAAATATAATGTTCTCGTACATCTTTCCGTCACCTGGGTCCTTAATGTCAATTGTATATTCCATTGCTGTATTTTCTATCTTAACTGAAATTGTTGAACTATTTTTATCCTCAACAGGCTCAATAATTGAGAAATACTCATTGTTTACCATCTTTTTAGAAACTTTTTCACCTAGTAATGTGTTCTTAAAATTTAGCATAAATTCATCTTTGTTAAAAGAAACATCAGTTAATGGTACAAAACTGGAGCCAGCAAAAAAGTCAGCTTCCCTGCCAGGGGATGGAATGAAACAAATAGAAATTTTGTTTTTATCTTGCTCAATATAAGATATTAATGCATATTTCGATTCATCGCCAAAAGCTATTCCCTCATTTATATCTAAAAAATAGCTATCTTTCTTTTCGACAAATTCTAATTTGTCATTATCACGTTGATAATTCAATAAGTAAGGAAAACTTCTTGCACTTATCTCACTATTTTTACCTGTTGCCAATAAAGTAATATTGTTTTCATCAGTAACTCTTACTAGTTCTGTAAATCTAGGCTGCGTGGGTAATTCTGTTTTTTCACCTGTATTTAAATTATAGACATCAAATTTGTTTGTAAACCCATTGTTTTTTGATTCTACCAGAATAAAATCCTTACCTATATCGGTCGTATTAATAATTTCACTTTCATTATACATTTCCCTAATATCGCTTATTGTTAATGTGTCTTTTTTTTCTTGGGTTGTACATGAAGTAAGCGTTATGCAAAGGCCAACAATAGCTACTAATAACAGTCTCCTGTTAATCATTTCATTTCCCTCTTTTTTTCAATATTAATATCAAAGAACTAAAGAGGAATAATACAATGTTAGTATTATTCCTCTTACCAATTTAGTTATAATATGCATATCCAATTCTGATATTTCTTGTATTAGCCTGTGAAGATCCAATAATAGTATCAAGCCTTACATTTTGTCTATTAGACGTATGAGCACACACCCAAATATCGCTATTTGTCCGAGTTCCTAGTGAGCCAGATACCATATTAACGACGTATGTATGGTACCAACTGCTTCCATCGCTTATTTGTATTAAGTCACCAAAATCAGCATAATTCAGATTGCCGGTGTTAATGATACCACTTGGGCCTTGTACTTGAAATGAACCTGAACTAATATAATTTGCAAAATATGAAACACCTGTCCACGTCCAAGTAGAAGGAGTATCGTATTGTGTACCCGTCTGATACCATGCTCTATCACCAGAACTAACCATAGGTTTGAGTTTATTATTTATACTTGTTTGATCGTTAAGCCCTCCAAATCCATACCATACACATTGGGATCCAAAATTTTGGCAGTCGTTGGGGTTATAATTGGGGAATCGATTATTATACGGAGAATAATCACTAACAGAGCCAGAGTTATTAGCATATGTCATAGCATATGTTGATGCACTACTTCTATTATATGTATATGCAATTAATGATTGAGGCGCTATTATAGATTCATTCTGCGACTGTTGAATAGATGTGGGTGGAGCTTTATTAATACTTTGACTCTCAATTATTTTTTCCTTTGCTAATTGTTCACTATTCAAAGGTATCACGAAACTTTCCATCAATTTATTCAATGTCATGTTTACATTTTCATAATTACCTAGAAAGCCTTTTTCAAGCTCATTATCTGATTCCATTTGAGATATTAGCCATTTATCGTTAAATTTAACCATATCAATATTATAATTAATACCCCTAGAACTATAGCCATTGCTATAATCATCTAAAACGTATTCATAGTTCTCATAAACCGTTGCTTTAGCTGTATTTCCTACTACATTAATATTATTTATTGATACATTAAGATTGTCCCAAATAATCTTGCCGTTTACTCGTTTACGAACCTCTTTTTCAAATTTATTTATATTAATAATTTTATTGTAATTTATTTTGTTATCTTTCGAGCTGTCTAAAAAACTTGAAATGTCGATATCACCATCACTTTTGTAGTCTTCATTCTTTCCGTAAAAATACTCTTTGATTATATTTTCTATTTTCCCCTGATCGGTCAGATATTGATTTGTCTGTATGAATTCTTCTTGAGCAAGTATAAGTTGTTGAATTTCAGCAGAATTATTTGAATTTGGGCCAGAAAATGCATTAATATTGCAAACAAATGTTGAACTTAGTAGTAAAGCTACTACAAATATAAATGACATTTTTTTGAAGTTAATCCTTTTATTCATAAGTATACCTCCCTTTACATAATATTGTATGTTTAATATAAGTAAACTATCAAAAACCGAAAACTAGAAAGCTTTCTATCATAACCAACACCAATAAGCCTGCATTGGACTCACCCCTTTAACCCTTTGTGAAGCCCCCATTTATGAGCTTTCACTATATAAATGTCAAAAGTGGGCAAATAAGTCACATCGCTTGAAATTTTTATATTAGCTTTTAGCCGTAACGCTGCTTGTAGTCACTACCCTGGAATCTGATCCGTTTTGATTTTCCGCGAAAAATGTGATAACAGCTCTGTACTGGCTGCCGACAGATCCCTGATAAGAAGCGTAAAAACTCGCCTGTATATCGTTATAGTTAAAATAATTATTCCACGTTTTAACATTTGTCCATGTGCCGGATACATATTTTTGCAGTTGGATTGTCCGAATACCGATTGTACTCATAATACCCGTTCCGATAACCGAGCAATTCAACTCGATCAATCCGTTTGTACCCGGTGTAATCGTTGCACTGTAGGATGATATGTATTGACTTGACATAATGATATATGGGTTATAATCATGTTCATAGTCTGCCGCCGTAGATGTTGTTCTTAAAGGAATGATTAACAAGAGCATTGTTATACATGCAACCACACACTTTTTCATTTTACTGTTCCCCTTCATACATTGAATTTAATATTTTAATGATCTCTTCTCTGGAGACATCTCCATTCATACTGTAAACATATTTGTCCCTTATCCAGACTGCACTAATTTGTCCTGAGTTGGTCATTATATAGTGATCTATATTATTTATTTTCAACACCTCACCACTTCCCTCATCCATTTCATACGCAGAAGAAGGCGCTTTGTCAAAATAGGCCGAGGCATTATATATCAAAACCTTACCATCATTTTGATATAACGTAATAATTCCTTTGTACATAGGCGTTTCCAATGTCTCTACCTTTGTCAATTTGAATCTGTCGGGTATCCAATCAGGCGTAAGCACTGTAATATTCAGCGCTTGGGCCGCTTCTTCAATAGTTTGATAATTTCCTGCTTCAGTATTCCGGATAGTTGAACTGCCCTCGACCAACGAAGGTATCTCCGACGTTTCCGCAATTTTCATTTCTGTCCCTATTATAAAAGTATCCTTTCCCCAACTGGTCACAAATTTCCACAAATCGTATCCTATAGCGCCGGCTATGGCTGTGCTGCCTAATAAAAATATAAAGATCGCCGCTATAACGGTTATCAGTAATTTCCGTTTTTTATTTACTCTGCCCAATCTTTTAACATTCGAACCAAAAGCATCGTCTGTCGCGGAAATTTCAGTATTTATTCTCGGAACGACTTCCGATTTAAATCTGTCAAGCGAAGCTTTAATGTCCAATTCGCCATACACGGGTTCACGCTCTTCAAGAATATCAACAATACTCCTAATAAGATCGTCATCAAAGCTATCGTCATCGCTGATAAAGGATTCTTGCTGCAAAAGCGCCTGAAGTCTGGCTGTGTCCATCTCTTTCAAATAATCATATTTCATATATTTCCATAGACCTTTCTTTTTACTAATGTCATTTGATGCCCAAAAAGTCACATGCCCGGATTATTTTTTTCATAACTTTTTTTGAGTTTGTCCCGAGCACGCTTAAGACGCATTTTGCAGGCTGATATTGATATGTTTAAATTTTCTGCTATTTCGGTAACCGGCTGCCGGTCTTTGTAAAACCTCGTTATTATATCAAATTCCTCTTTTGAAAGATTGTCCGCCAGGTAGTAGCTGATATTGTCCTCATACATAATAGGCTGCTCAAATTCCTCGGTATGTATTATTGCGTTGATTCTCTTTGCTTTACGCAAATAGGATCTTGCTATGTTTTTTGTCGTTATGTAAAGCCAACCTACCGGATTTTCGTGCTGCCGCAACAGATCGACTTTTTTATATGCCTCTGTAAAAGCTTCCTGGACAATTTCCTCGGCATAATTTTTATCTAAAGTAAGCCTGTAGGCATATTTCAATAAGCTTTGATACCAGGTCAAGTATAATTCATCGAAGAAGTCATTGCTCTTATTCACATTTTGTACCTTTCCTGTGCAATTTAGTAAGCCGTCGATATATACATATTACCATAAATGGATATTATTTTACAATCTATGACGTAAATGTGATCGGTATGGTTTCATGACATATTACTGCATCCGGACTGGGCGACTTTATGAAAGCCATGAGCACCACAATGCAGTCTTTGTCGGCTTTGACCGCAAGGGCACACACAAGTATCCTATGGAACGCTGGAGATGCTTTCAGGCCGGGACTGGCAGGAAGATAATTGCCTGTCCCTTGCAGGGATTTACAAGCCTAAAAAGAACATTGAGGAAAGCACCCCGCCTGCCTCGCTGATTCAATACTTAATAGATTTTCCGCAGATTGACGGTATTGTTCTGCACCTGGACAACGACGTACCGGGACGGTTGGCGGCAAAGACCATTAAGACCCTTCTTTTCCCGTCTTTTGCAGTATTCGATGAACTGTCTAAACGCGGTAAGGACATGAACGATTACTTAAAAATACGGTTGAGCTTACAGCGCCCAAAGGAGCTTGAAAGGCCGTAACAAAATTATCAATTGATTTCATAGCATGAAAGGAGTATTATATGGTTAGAATGTTACTACGAGGAGTTGATACCATGCAGATTAAACCGTCCGCAAGCATCAGGCAAAATTATAATGAAATTGCAGCTTTGTGCAAATCCACCGGGGAGCCTGTGTATCTTACGAAAAACGGCGAGGGCGATCTCGTGGTTATGGATATAGAGGCGTTTACCCGTCGTGAAAAAATGCTCAAGCTGCACGAGGAACTACTGGCCGTTGAGGAAGACCGTCTGGCCGGACGCGCCGGAGTGACGCCGGATGAGCTGGACAGCTATCTGAACAGCATTATTGACGAGGTGGAACATGGAAAAGAAGCCTCAATATAAAGTGATTGTCTCCGACCGTGTCCGCCAGATGCTGGCGGGTCACGTGCGTTTTCTGGCACAAAAAAGTCCCACAGCCGCCCGCAGGACAAAGAATGAATTGATAGATGCGATTCGTTCCCTCTACACCATGCCGGAGCGCTATCCTTTTTTCAATGCAGAATTTATACCACTAAACAAGTATCATAAGATGTTTGTTGAGAAATGGTACCTGATTCTGTACCAGATCAAGGATCAGACGGTGTACGTTGACTATATCGTGGATTGCAGGCAGGATTATGGCTGGCTGGTACAGTGAACTTTTATTTGCAATCGGATAAAATAATATCGACCATACTGATCCGCGCGGTTTCCCACCTGGTATCCGCCTCAGGTCTTGGCCTTAAATTCCGTTCTGCACTTGGGGCATGTTACCATGATTGTTCCCTTGCCCTTGGGAACACGCAATTCCGCTTTACATTCCGGGCATTTCATAAACCTGTGCGTACCCCGTTCGGAAATGCGCCTGCGGATCCTGATAAACCAGGCATAGACCGGACTAGTGAGCATTGAAAACTTGTAGTTTTCCATGCTCCTCCTTTTTATATTTCTGGACAGCATCCTGTAAATGACCAGTATGAGCGGAATATAGCTCAAGTAGGTCAGGAGCGCCAGACGCAGTATGCTCCCGAGGAAAGTCAATATTATCGATAAAATCAGCAGGGCAAACGAGAGACGGTCCGCTCCGTACCTGCCCATCATAAACTTTCTCAGCCAATTCATGAAATCTCCCCTATCTCTTGGTAATTAACGATTGTATTAGTTTCACCAGTTCCACAACCGGTATGATCGCAACGGCAAGGCCAATACCTGTCAGAAACCTGCCTGCCGTCAGAGCCGTCAGGCTGAATACGGTATTGACTCCCGGTATATAAATGACGGATATCGCAAGCATCAGCGACAATATCATGGCGCCGGTCAAAAACTTATTATGTGTCTTCAGCCTGAATATCGACCCTGTCCTGGACCGCAAATTCAGCGACTGAAATACCTCGCACGAGGACATCGTCAGGAAAGCCATCGTCATACCGGTGATGTGATCCTGCCTGCTGCCGATCATGTAAGAGACCAGTGTAAGCGCCGCGATGACTATGCCCTGGTAAATCACGTTCACGGCGAGCCCTCCGGCAAAGATCCCTTCCTTTGCACTGCGGGGCGGTTTACGCATGATATCTTCCTCGGCGTTTTCCATTCCCAGCGCTATGGCGGGCAGCGTATCGGTCACAAGGTTGATCCAGAGTATATGGATAGGCGAAAACAGTCGGAAATTCATAAGCGTGGCCACAAACAGTGCCACTACCTCGCTTAGGTTCGAAGAGAGCAGGAATTGTATCGCCTTGCGGATGTTGTCATAGATCCTGCGGCCTTCCTCCACGGCATAAACGATTGAAGCGAAGTTGTCGTCCGCCAGCACCATATCCGAAACATTCTTGGAAACGTCCGTCCCCGTGATGCCCATTCCGACGCCTATATCGGCCGATTTCAAAGCCGGTGCATCATTTACGCCGTCGCCCGTCATCGCAGTGATCCTGCTGAGCTTTTTCCACATTCTTACGATCCTGACCTTGTGTTCAGGCTGTACTCTTGCATAGACGCCATAGCTGTGTATGTTTTTTTCAAACTGCTGATCCGACAGCTCCTCCAGTTCAAGTCCGGTGATAGCCTGACTGTCATCGGTTATTATACCAAGCTCCTTTGCGATGGCAATTGCCGTGACCTTATGGTCACCGGTGATCATGACAGGCTTGATCCCGGCTTCGCGGCATTTTTCTATGGCTGCTTTCACTTCAGGCCTTACAGGATCTATCATGCCCACGAGGCCGATAAATGTTAGCTCCTTCTCAAGGCTGTCAGGTGATGTATTTTCAGGCAGCCGGTCCGCTATTCTGAGAGCCGAGCCAAGTACTCGCAAGGCTTTACCCGCCATCCTCCTGTTCTCGTCAAGTATCATCGTCCTCATATCGTCAGTCAGAGGAACCGTTCCCTCCGTCGTCAGCATATGGGTGCAATTTCTGAGCAGTTCATCCGGCGCGCCCTTCGTATACTGGACGTATTTGCCGTCGGGATCGTTGTGTACCGTGGACATCATTTTCCTTACGGAATCAAAAGGCGCTTCTGCCAGGCGTGGCATTATATCGATGAGCTCTGTCTTGTTGATGCCCTGCTCGAGAGCGAACCGGACAAGCGCGCTTTCCGTGGGTTCGCCTACGATCTCGCCGTTATCGCCCGATATGGACGCGTCATTGCAGAGTGCCATGGAAATGGCCAATCTGCGCGTATCTCCGAATGTGTCTACCACTGTCATTTTATTCTGGGTCAGCGTGCCCGTCTTATCAGAGCATATGACCTGTGTACACCCTAGGGTTTCAACGGCTGTGAGTTTTCTGATGATCGCATTGCGTTTTGACATCTTCGTAACGCCGATAGAAAGTACTACTGTGACGACCGCCACAAGTCCCTCCGGTATCGCTGCAACCGCGAGACTTATAGCCACCAGGAACATGTCAAGGACATTACTGCCCGAAAAGCCTCCGTTTTGCAGCACGCCAAAAATAAATATGAATATGCTTATGCCAAGAACACAGATGCTGAGAATGCGGCTCAAACCTGCAAGGGTCTTCTGCAGCGGCGTTTTGTCATCGTTTGTATTCGAAAGTATTCCGGCTATTTTACCCATTTCAGTGGACATACCCGTCTCGACAATGACGCCCTCGCCGCGGCCGTAAACGACGTTGGTGCCCATATAAGCCATATTATGCCGGTCTCCGAGCGGTACATCCTTCTCAGTTTTCTCAAGCGCATGGCTGAATTTTTCCGTCGGCACCGATTCGCCCGTCAGTGAAGCTTCTTCTATTTTAAGGCTGGCGGCAGTGGTAAGCCTCATATCGGCAGGCACGGCGTCCCCTGCCTCGAGCAGCACGATATCGCCGGGCACCACTTCTTCCGATTTGATCTGAACTATATGCCCGCCCCTTCTGACTTTAGAAAAAGGCGAAGACATTCTCTGGAGCGCTTCGATGGCCTTCTCGGCCTTACCCTCCTGTACGACGCCAAGGACCGAATTCAAGACTACGACGACAAGTATTATGACCATATCGGCGAGTTCACCGACAACGCCCGAAATGATTGCAGCAGCTATCAGAACAATCACCATCGGGTCTTTCATCTGGTCAAGGAAGCGAAGCAATAACGGTTTCTTTTTGCCTTCGGCAAGTTTGTTCCTGCCGTATTTTACGAGCCTTTCCTCCGCAATTTTGGCATCAAGGCCGTTCTCTGATGTTTCCTGTGCCTGAAGTACAGTACTTGTATCTTCAAAATAATGTTTCATTTTCAAAACCCTTTCATTATCCTTGGAAAATATAATAACATAGTTTCCTTTAATATAGTATAGACAATCTCCATAAATATTACCGCCAAAACATTGGGATCATGGCAGTTTCCGCTGATTTACAACCAGTTTAGCATGGTGTAATATAGATGTTAACCAATATAAATAGTCAACTGTCCTATTTTTACACACAATCAACGTTTTGTGTAATTTTCACTGGATTTAGACGTCGGGACGGAAGGAAGTGTGATCATTGTCAAAGCCAGAGCTTACCAAACAACTGCTGGCCGATACGCTGAAATCGATAATGCAGAAAAAGCCGCTGGATAGGATAAGCGTTCAGGATATAGTCAGCAGCTGCGGACTGAACCGTAAGACCTTCTATTACCATTTCAGGGACAAGCAGGAACTGATATGCTGGATCTTTGACAAAGAGTACTCATCGATCGAGGACCTGAACAATGATAATTCGATCATAGACGAATTGCTGGACCATTTGTATAAAAACAAGGAATTCTATGTAGCAGCGCTGACCTCCGACGTGCAGAACAATCTGCGCGACCATTTTTACGCTATTGTATACGACGCTATAATGCAGTCCATCAAGAAACACCCAGAATCCGCCAGGATGCCCGCCGACGACATGAGAATGGCCGCCAGTTATTTCACGAATGCCGTGACGAGCACAGTGGCGCAGTGGGCCCGGGAGGGCATGAGAACGTCTCCCCATGAATACAGCAAAGTTTTATATCCTATGACTAATGACTGTCTGGATTTCATAATTCAACAATATTCAAAAAGATAACGGGTCTGCCCTACTGTTTTTATCCTGCTGCCAGCCTATAACACGCGAGCGCACGGTCAAGAAGTATCAGTACATCGCTTGAACTCACAAGGCCTCTGATATGAGTACACGCAGCGCCAAGCTCCGAATCGGAAGCAAGACGTTTCCACGTTATCCCAAGATAGCCGGAACGATCGATGTCGCTGCTTTCATAAATCAGAAGGCCTTTACGCTCTGCAACTGCTACTACCTGGTTCATTAGTTTCTCAGCTTCACCAATCTGCAAGGCCGGTCCCTTCAATATTTCTGAAGACAGCTCACTCGCCTGTCTGAGCATAGTCTGCGGAATTTATTCTGCATGAATGTTAGCATCTGGTCGTTGGAGTATTCGGCCTTGCCATCATCCTGGATGTTGTTTATTACAATGGTTATATCAAGAGTAATTGTAGGAGTTCTGAACCTTGGAACGGGAACATGCTTGAGATACTGGTCCCCGGCATAAATCTCAGCCAGTCTGACCGCCTCGCTTCCCCAACCCCATCTTGCTTTCGCCTCAAGCCCCGCATCAATTTTGAACTGGGAGTCAACCTGCTTATATTCCATTGAATAAATTTTTACAATGCAAGATATATGTGAGAACATGGCCGCATAAAAACTGCTGCTCACCGACGGTAAACAGCAGTCTAAAAATTCTTCAACTTTTTCATTGTCCTCTTGACGGGTAGCACAGCAGGATTCAAATCCCCCGGTCTTTTCATATCGAGCGCTACGCGGTTACAATGCGGCTTTCAGCCTGCAAGCCAAGTTTTTCCACGCCCCATTCGCGCATCTTGTATTTCATTATCTTGCCTGCCGCGTTCATCGGGAATTCAGTCACAAATTCAACATAACGCGGTGTTTTATGCTTTGCCATGTTTGAACGGCAATATTCCTTCAGTTCATCCGCCGTGATTTCAACGCCGTCCTTCGGGATGACGCATGCCATTATTTCCTCGCCGTACTGCTTGTCGGGTACGCCAATAACCTGCACATCCTTTACTTTCGGGTGATGATATATAAAATCTTCTATTTCCTTCGGGTATATGTTTTCTCCGCCGCGTATTATCATATCCTTGATACGGCCTGTAATCTTATAATACCCATTCTCGTCCACCCTTGCGAGGTCGCCCGTATGAAGCCAGCCGTTTTCATCTATGGCCGCCGCGGTCGCTTCGGGCATTTTATAATAGCCCTTCATTATATTGTAGCCCCTCGCGACAAATTCTCCGTCCACATTGGGAGGCAGCTCCCTGTTCGTCTCGGGATCGACGATCCTGCACTCGACTCCGGGCAGCGCTCGTCCGACCGTGTTGACACGCAGTTCTATGGAGTCTTCCACGCGGGTTTGCGTGCAGCCGGGCGAGGATTCGGTCTGACCGAACACGATCGTGATCTGCGACATGTTCATCTTGTCCACGACTTCCTGCATATACTTGACAGGACAAGGGCTCCCAGCCATTATACCGGTCCTCATATACGAGAAATCGGTCTTCGGGAAATCCTCATGTTCGAGCATCGCGATGAACATCGTCGGAACGCCGTGGAAAGCCGTTATTTTCTCCTTGTTGATGCAATCGAGCGACTGCCTCGGAGAAAAATACGGTATAGGGGACATCGTTACGCCGTGGGTCATCGATGCAGTCATTGCCAGCACCATTCCGAAGCAGTGGAACATGGGCACATGTATCATCATGCGGTCAGCGGTGGAAAGATCCATACAATCGCCGATGCACTTTCCGTTGTTCACCACGTTGTAATGCGTGAGCATTACGCCTTTGGGAAAGCCCGTGGTACCCGAGGTATACTGCATGTTGCAGACGTCGTGCCTGTTGAGCGACAGAGCTCGGCGGTAAACCTCCTCGACAGGCGTCGTGTCAGCCATTGCGACCGCATTGTCCCATGTCAGGCAGCCCTTCTGCTTCGAATCTACAGTAATAATATTGCGCAGGAACGGCAGCCTCTTTATATGCAGCGGTTTGCCGGCTTCCGCGGTTTCGAGCTCGGGGCACAATTCCTTTATTATTTCCACATAATTTGAATCCTTGTAACCGTCTATCATGACCAGCGTGTGCGTATCGGACTGCCTCAGCAGATACTCCGCCTCATATATCTTATAAGCCGTATTGACCGTGACAAGCACTGCGCCTATTTTTGTAACGGCCCAGAACGTAATGTACCACTGGGGTACGTTGGTAGCCCAGATAGATACATGATCCCCCGGTTTTACGCCGAGAGCTATGAGCGCGCGCGCAAAGGTGTCGACATCGTCCCTGAATTCGGAGTAGGTTCTGGTATAGTCCATCGTTGTATAACGGAACGCGTACTGGTTCGGAAATTCATCGACGATACGGTCCAGTACCTGCGGGAAGGTCAGGTCGATCAACGAATCCTTTTCCCATACGAATTGACCCGTCTTTGCACTATTGTAAAACAGGCGGCCTCTCTGTGTCCCCTTTTCCATGTATGTGCCCATGAAATTCATAAAATGCGGGAAGACGACGCCTGCGTCGCTTAAATCGCTGGCCCAGCGCTTCACCCATTCCAGCGAAACATAGCCTTCGTAGTTTATAGACCGCAGGGCGCGCATAAAATCGTCTATTGGCAGGTCTCCTTCGCCCATAAGCCTGTAGGATATCTTTCCGTTTTCGATGACTGAATCCTTCACATGGACATATTTTATATACGCGCCGAGGTTTTGAACGGTTTTCCCGGCTTTTTCACCGGCGAAACGGTAAGGGTGGTGAACGTCCCACAGAGCACCTACCGAATCGCTGGCCACAGCATTGAGCAGGCTGCCCAGCCGATCGGTATTCGCATATACGCCGTTTGTTTCCACAAGCAGCGTGACACCCTTTTCTTCGGCTATAGGGGCAAGGCGTTTCAGGGCGGATATGACGGCTTCATCGTCCACCTCGCCGTCCTCCTGAGGCTCCAGGTCTCCGAGTATCCTTATATACGGCGTTTTCAATTTGGCGGCAAGATCGATATATTGTATGATCTCATCGCAGTTTTTCTCATCGTTTTTCTTGAACTTCAGACAACAGCCGGAGGACAGGCATGGTATCTCCAGCCTTAATTCCGCTAGTTTCTTTACGGTATTGGGAAGCTGCTGCTCCGTAAAAGGCTGCGCCTGCACTGCAAATATGTCTTTCCCGAGTCCACGGATCTCGATACCGTCAAAACCGAGATCCTTAGCCATGGAGTAAATGTCCGGCCAGTCGAAGTCCGGGCATCCCAGTGTGGAAAATGCGATTTTCATAATGAACCCTCCCGATACAACTAAAGGTTTAGTTTTCAACCATCACTGCCTGCATAGGCTGGTGCCTTAAAGAATCAAAAAAGCCTCCGTCAGCTGACATTCCTGTCAGAGACGAAAGCTTTAATTTCCGCGGTACCACTCCGTTTGGTATAGATATACCCTCTTTACGGCATCGGTCAGTTTAACTGATGAATGCCTTCCCGTTGTAACGGCGGGAGACCCGTTCACACCTACTTGCCTTTTATGTAGTCAATATAAGGCTTTCAGCTGACTGCTCAAGGGTGAGCCACTTCCCCGTTTGCGCGCTGTTTCGCAGCATCCAACAGCTCTCTGTTGCGCAATCTCCGGTGTGTTATCCCTATCAACGCATTTATCTTTTTTTAGTAGGGTACCAGATTCAGTCCATTTTGTCAAGTAAATAGCCATATTTAAAATCGTAAAAAACCTGACTGGAATATAACGGATCAACCAAGTATACAGGTGAATTTTTACAGTAAAAACGGGTACGCTATAGGTAAACATCAAATACCGTTAGGAAAACAGACGAAAGGTTCTTAAATGGAAAACAAACCGATACTTCTCATTGGATTTTACAACACAAAGGCGCTGGGCGTCAGATTTCTGGAAAGGTCGCTCATAAAGTCCGGCTTTACCGTGTATACTCTGTTTTTAAAGGAGTTCAACAGTATCAGGCCCGAAGAGATCACCGATACGGAGCTTCAGCTTGTAAAAAAGGTAGTGGCTGAACTGGATCCGGGACTTATTGGCCTCAGTGTAATGTCCTCATTATATATCGAGAGCGTTATCACGGTGAATGACTTCCTTCGCTCAGGTTTTTCCATTCCGATAGTCTGGGGCGGAGTGTTTGCGACATTGTTTCCGGACAAGGCTCTGCGTCATGCCGACTTTGTATTGCGTGGAGAAGGCGAGGATGCGATGGTTGAGTTGGCCGGCGCCATACTTGGCGGAAAGCATTATAAAGGCATAAAGAATCTTGCCTGCAGTGAGCCGGTATATGAAGCTTCTCTGCATGCCGGCCGGAAATACATGGGCACGTCCGGAGGGATAAATCCATCCGGATCCATTGTCATAAACGAGCTACGCCCCCTTAACGAAACGCTTGATACCTACGGCTACCCGATTATCGGCCTTAAAAACAAATTTATCATAAACGGTAACAGGCTAATAAACGAAGATCCTCTCACCCGGTCGATAAGTTACGAAACACTGGCGTCCAGAGGCTGTCCGTTCGCATGTTCATATTGCTCTTCCATCAATCTAAGGAGGCTTTATTCGGGAAAAGGAAAATATGTGCGTTACAGAAGCGTCGAAAGTGTCATAAGCGAACTCGAAGAGGCGCTGGCCCATATGAAACGGCTTAAGGTAATAAGATTCTGGGACGAAATATTTCCGGATGAAAAAGATTGGATAGATAAATTCGCGTATGAGTATAAAACAAATATACGGCTACCATTCGAAATATGGGGACATCCTTTGAAAACGGATGCCTATGCTGTAAAAAAGCTCGTGGATGCGGGTCTATACAAGGTAGTCATGGGTATACAAAGCGGATCTCCTTCTATTCGGAGAGACATATTCCACCGCGGCGAAACGCAGGAGAATATCCTTAATGCAGCCCGAGTCTTAAGCGAACTGAAAGTCCCCCATATAATATATGATTTTATGCTGCGCCATCCATTTGAAAATGAGGAAGACATACGGTCGACATACGAGCTTTGCACAAAACTGGCGAAACCGTTCGAGCTCCAGCTGCACGGTTTGTATTTCCTGCCCGGCACAGATATCATCAATATCGCGGTCAAAAAAGGCATAGCGGATCAGGCCATGCCGGGAGAAGGCCGCCGCGCCTCACTTGGCGAGCAGTATAAGGCATATTGGAAATCGGACTGCAATACAAATATGATCAATTTCTGGTATTCCCTCATTTATATCAGCCAATTCAAAACAGGTGCGCTTTTGGCGGGGTACTTATCAAAAAAGGCTTCTTCAAAATTTATTGTGAATATCGCGTCAAAGCTGCCGATGGCCTATTATCCCGAAGCAGAAATCAGGTATTTGCGAAAAAAGGCAACACTGGTCATCAGGGCATATGCTGCAAAGATAGGATTAAAAACGTCAAAAGAAAGTATGATGCAATTAAGCGGGCAATAGTCTTTAAACTAGCCTTCAAGTGCTATTCCCATTAACGGCCTAGTATTATGGCCGCTCAAATGTGAAAGAATGATAATCGGAGGCATCGTCGGTTGATACGTACATCAGGGAGAGCATTCAGAAATCTAGTCATATTTCTGGCGATATGTATGATACCTGCATTATACCTGGCGATGGCAAATGCGACTATCGAGCCTCAGGCGCACATATCCCCGGATTACCCCAGGACAGATATCCTGCCAATTCTGGCAAAAAGCAGACTTTCGGACGCAGACTACAGCACGCTGTTTTTCCAGACCGGTCTTGGCAAGCCCGCTATAGATGAATTACTGGCTCACGATCCCGATTCAGCACAGTATATCCAGCGTTTTCAGGATTACTTCTTTAAAGACGTCAGGTTCATTTGTAAGAACAACAGCCCTGTATCGAAGGAGGAATCCCTGGTGGACGAGCACGGGAATCTGATATACGGTACTGAGTTTGCAACCCTTCACAGCGGGGACATACTTGTTACAAAGTCGTCGCACACCCTCGGCTGGAGAAACGGGCATTCGGCTCTCGTTATAGATCCTATACGCGGCTTGACACTGGAATCCATAGTACTGGGCACCAATTCCTCCGTTCAGGATATCAGGAAATGGCTCAATTATCCGAATTTTATCCTGCTCCGCGCAAAGGACTTTACCGCATATGACCTTGAAATGATAGCGCGATCCGCGGCAGAAAGGCTGAATGATATCCCGTATAATCTGACTGTGGGTATCTTCAGCCCAAAAGACGCATGTGGATCCTCTAAAACATTGCAGGCGAAAATAGCCGGGACACATTGTTCACATCTGGTTTGGCAGGCTTTCAAAAACTTCGGTGCAGATATCGATACGAACGGAGGCATACTCGTCACACCCAGAGATATAGCAAACAGTACCCGGCTGGAGATAGTCCAGGTCTATGGCGTCGACCCCGGGAACATCTGGCCGTGAGCCGCTATGGAGTCGATCCAGGGAATATCTGGTCTTAGTCCTGAAACATCAACCCTGATACGTCTGCCGCATGTTACTCCCGACACCAGGCCGCTACAGGCCGAACTGCTTTATCAGCCCGTCCGCCATGACATCGGCCATGAGCAGCGCTTGTCTCTCCACTTCGTCGAAGGTCGATATACTGTCGGAATATTTTCCGGCAATCATTTCGACAGCCTCCTTTTTTGTAAGGGCAAGGTGTTCGTACAGCATGGATCTCCATTCGTCAACTGTCCAGTATGGATTGATGCTGCCAAGATACACCGCTATCTCATCGGCATTTGCATACCATTTTCTTTCGGCGTCCGCGGCTGCCTTGCTGTCACCCGCATTTGCTGCCTTAACGAGCTGGGCTGCCAGCAGGAGGTGCTCCCTCAAGAGATCGGCAAGACGGTCTGCGCCTGCGCCGTAAAACGGTCTCAACGCAGCCCTGAAATCCTCGGGATTCCTGAGAAGGCGCTCAGTGGTTGGGTCTATGTCCGGCAAGCCGAATACCGCGCTTATGATAAACATCCTTGTCCAGTATACATGCTGCGACCATAATAAATGCATTAGACATTTCAGATCCCCGGCAGATTTTTTGACGCCTGAAAGCGCCTGGCCGGGGGTAGCTGAGCCAGGTCCGATTTCCTGAATGTTCCCCGTTCCCGGGCTGAAACGGTAATATACGATTCCCATCGGGCAGTATGGCATATATATCACTACCTTTTATAATTTTATGCATCATATGATTATGTAGAGCGAAAAGTACCTGATACAACTGAACGTATCCGTTCAACCGGCTTTTATGTTTGATAAATCCGCTGCAAAGACATACAATGAAAACGTAAACCTATTTTTCGGGGGTATGAAATAAGAATGAGAGTTGCAAAGCACATTACTTTAAAAGCAGTAATAGTCCTTAGCGTTGCCACCTGTATCCTTTCATTAACGGGCTGCAGCAGTGAAACCGCCTCCACTAACGGTGAAGGCGGTGCTATGAGCCTTAAGATCGGCATAATGCCGGCGGTGGACTCGGCTCCGATCCTTCTCGCCGACAAAAAAGGAATATTTGAAAAACTTGGGCTGGATATGGATATTCAGGTATATACCAATGCGATGAACCGGCAAAGCGCTCTCCAGAGCGGCGAACTGGACGGCGCCATGACTGACGTCATAGCGCTGGTAAACAATGTAGGAAATGGATTCGATATCAGGGTTACGACCTGCACGGACGGAGTATTCCCGTTTCTTATCAAAAAAGGCTTCGAGGAAAAGAAGGATGTAAAAGCCGGAATGATGGAAATGAGCGTGACGAACTACCTTACCGACCGTTTCCTTTCAGAAAAATATAATGTTGAAAAGGTATACATTGATGAAATACCCGCAAGGCTTGAAATGGTGGCCAAGGGTACGCTGGACATGGCCGTTGTGCCCGAGCCCATGGCTTCGCAAGGCGAGCTTAACGGGCTCACAAAAAAGCTGATCGGAAATACTGATGAGTTTTCACCGGATGTCATGGTATTCACGGGAAAGGCGATAAAAAGCAAGGAAAAAGCTTTAAAGCTGTTCCATAAAGCTTACAATCAGGCAGTCGACGAGATAGACAAGAATGACGTCGATGCCAGAGATGTCCTGATAGAATCATTGAAGCTCAAGCCTGAAATAAAGGATATGATAATAATCCCCGCGTATAACAGTGCAAGGATCCCAAGCAGGAAATACCTGCAGGGTATACTCGACTGGAATGAAAAGGTACTTGGAGTCAAGCTGGATATAAAATATGAGGATCTGGTCGAAGGGAAATTTGCACACCAATGATCAAAGTCACCGATTTGAGTATACGCTACGGCGAAGAAGCCGCTCTTGACCACATCTCCCTGTCGGTAGAAAGCGAGACTTCCTGCTCGGTCATTGGAGCTTCAGGCTGCGGGAAAACTACGCTTTTGCTTGCATTGTCAGGTCTTCTCAAACCTGCCAATGGGATTATAGAAATAAACGGCGAACAGCTGAAGTGCGTCAGGAAGGGCACCGGCCTAATACTTCAGGAATATGGGCTTCTGCCCTGGAAAACCGTACGGGACAACATATCCTTCCCGCTAAGATCGTGGGGATATCTCAGGACCGAAGCGGAAGACAGGACCGCAGACGTTCTGAAAACGCTGGGTTTGGAAGAGTGCGCCGGAAAATTTCCCGGGGAACTGAGCGGCGGTCAGAAACAGCGTGTCGCGATAGGCCGGGCGCTTGTGCTTGAGCCCGACCTGCTTTTAATGGATGAAGCCTCTTCCTCACTCGACGTCATAACGAGAGAGCATATACAGGACCTGATACGCGGGATTTGCCGGGAAAGGCGTGTAACGCTTGTCCTTGCGACGCACAACATAGAAGAAGCCGTTTTTCTGGGCAGCAAGATCATTGTTATGAAAAGCGGGAGAATAAAGCAGGCAATAGATAATCCTGTGTTTGGGAAAACCGGACTCAGGAACGATCCTGATTTCTATAAGACCTGCGTCCTGGTAAGGGGGTGGCTCGATGAGGAAGCTTAGCGAAATAAAATTCGTCAAGACTCTTTATGCCTGCCTCATCGTCCTGCTGTTCTGGTATGTGTTGCATCTGGCGATCGGTTCTTCGGTGATACCCTCCCCCGGCGAAACAATAAAAAATTTCATCGTTATATTCCCGCATACATTGGCACTCCACCTGTTGGCAAGCCTTGGCAGGGTTCTTGCCGCTATTGCTGTTTCATTCCTGCTGGGTTCCCTGGTCGGTATCTGGATAGGCACGAACCAAAAAGCCGACGGGTTGGTCACACCGATATTGTATATACTCTATCCGATCCCAAAGATCGCGTTCCTGCCGATACTAATGATCCTGCTAGGGCTCGGTAACCTGCCTAAAATAACGTTGATAGTAATAATCATCATATTTCAGTTCATTATCGCTGCCAGAGATTCCGTTCTGGAAATTCCGAAGGAACTGTTTTACTCGGTGCTGTCACTGGGGCTCGGAAGGGCGGATATATACCGGCACCTGATTATCCCCGCAGCGCTGCCCAAAATATTTACAGCGCTCCGTACCAGCACTGGCATAAGCGTTTCGGTAATATTCTTCGCAGAGAATTTCGCTTCGACATACGGTATAGGATATTTCATTATGAACAGCTGGGTAATGGTGAACTATGTAAATATGTTCAGCGGCATCCTGGCGCTCAGCATAATTGGACTGTTACTGTTCCGGGCCATAGATCTTCTGGAGGCACGTTCCTGTAGATGGCTGAAAGCCGGAAAGAATTTTATCAATGAATAGCAGACTGGGAAGCATTCAGGGATCATCCCCACGTAAGTTTCTCCAAAATCAGGCGACTCTTGTGCCATTCGTCTCTCTCGAGGAGTATTTCAGGTGAACCTATATTGGATGATCCTGTCCGGATGCCTGACAGGCCTTATTTTCAATTCGGCCAAACCAAGTCCCTCCTTAAGCTGTAAAAGGTAACGATTACCGCGTTGTTCCCATAAATACAATTATGAACTCAGCGACAATAACTGACAAGAAAAAATGACTTGATAATATTGGAATTTTATTATAAAATATTCGTACTGAAAAATAACTGCACGGGTAATCGATTGTAAAGGTAGTAAGGTAGTAATCAGTATTATGGAAAATGATTCTGCGGCTTTGATCAAAAAGTACAGCCCACTTTTTTATTTGATTCTGAGCGGTTTTCTGTTCATTCACTGTATTTATGTAATCTATTTTTATTACATCGGCAGTAAATTCATGTCTGTTTTCAATTTATTCAGTATTATTTTCTACTTGATACTGCTGAGCGTTTTTTCATATAAAAAAACTCCCGATGTCATCAACTTTTCCATTATAGAAGTTTGTGTCCAGGCTTCTTTAGCAATTCTTACGATCGGTACCGGCAACGGCTTTGAACTGTTCCTTGTCTGTACCGTTTTCGGCAGCTACCATCTGGTATCGGTAATAAAAGGTAAAAGGCAAATCGCATATATGACAACGGGGTTTGCGTTTATTTTGCTGATGGGTATCAGGTTTCTGCCGTATTATATAGATATTGCTCCTATCAGGATATACCCGAACATAAGGTATCTGGATTTCATTTTCGTTTTGAACTCAATCGCTGCTTTTACCACCGTCAGTCTATTGATTTACATATTTTTCAATGTAATGATGTGGGACAAGGAAAAGTTGAAGCTGCAGAACGATCATCTTTCGGAGCTCGCAAACAAGGATTCGCTCACACAGCTGCTCAACAGAAGGGCTATGAAGCAGAGGCTCGAGATCGCAGTCGACAGGAAACAGAATCATAATGTTGAATTTGTCATCGCCATAGTCGATATTGACGATTTCAAGCAGATAAACGACTGTTACGGGCACGACTGCGGAGATATGGTCCTGAAGAATGTGGTAGGGGTAATAAAGGAAAATGTACGCGAGTCCGATTACGTATCCCGCTGGGGCGGAGACGAGATACTTATACTGTTCAACAAATCGTCCATGGCCGGAGTAGTGACATGTGTAGAAAGGATACACAACGAAATCGAAAATTACAGATGCGAATATAACGGAAAGACTTTGATAGTTACGATCACGGCAGGTATCTGCCAGAGCGACGATTATTTCATGTATCAGGACGTCATCCTTGAAGCAGATCGCCGGCTTTACGACGGCAAGCACAGGGGCAAAAACCGCATAGTCTACGAAACCGTCTCGGCCTGAACATATCATTACGGGCTCCATTCATTTTTAGTCTTGATGCCGTATTATCATTTTAAGAAATTAATTAAAAATATTATTGACTGAACACGTTCAGCCATGATATACTGAACATGTTCAGTCAATGAAGGAGGTCACATGGAACAAAGCACAGATGCAAAAAGCAGAATTTCAGAGTCTGTAGCCGCCCTGCTTCTCGAAGGTGTTCCTGCAGGAGAAATCACAGTAAGGCAAATAGCTGAAAAAGCCGGCGTTGGGATCGGTACCATCAATTATCATTTTCAGTCGAAGGACAGACTTATATATGAGGCTGTAAGTAAAATGCTGACAGGAATTGCCGAGAAACTCGGTCAAGGCATTATGCCCGATGGTCAGACACCCAGGGAAAGGCTCGAGAATTTTCTGATTCAATCTTCAGATATGCTTTTACAGAATTATGAAACCTATAAACTTCAGATAAACTATGAACTGTCCAAGGGGGATCTGAGTACACCCCTTTACATAATTCCGATCGTGAGAGAGATTACGGGCAGCTCAAAAAGCGAAATCGAGATACGGCTGATGGCATTGCAGATAATTAGCGGAATGCAGGTAGCATTGCTTAATCCGGCCCGGTTCAAGGATTATTCGGGTGTCGACATTTTCAACAAAGAGCAAAGGGATGAGGCAATTAATCTTTTGCTTAACAACATTACCGGAAAGGGGGTATAGAAATGAGAGTCTTTCAGATCATAACGGCAATAATAACAGCGATACTTATCTTTTCGACGACAGTATGCGGCCTTTGGATAAAAGGCCAGGGAGACGCCATAGCCGACAAGGTGGGCTCCACTCAGTTCCATATGACTATCGGTATAATTACCGCTATCTTTGCAGTAATATTGATTGTTATAGTCTTCATCAAAAAATAATCGTTACTTAAATATTGCAGCCATGAGTCGACTTATTTTACCAGGGTCCTTATGCCCCGGGCTTTCCTCTGATCCTGTAAGTATATCGACTGCATATGGCTGTGCTTCAAAAACTATATTTTCTATATTTGCCGGGTTAAGGCCCCCGGCCAGTATAACCGGCAGTGAGCTCTCCTTTTTGATTCTCCGGAATGTCGACAGCTCGACTGCAATCCCCGTACCACCGGGCATCGTCTTTGTGTAGGAATCCGCAAGAATTGCTGAAATACCGGTATTTGAAAGAGCTCTTGCCGCCATTGCAGGGTCCGGCATTTCAAAATCGCACTTGCCGTCGGAGTTTATCCTGAGCGCTTTGATGGTCTTGATTCCTTGCTGTTTCAGGCTGCGAGCCATTTCGACGATCTCATCGAGTGACTCCCTATAATGCAACTGAACAAGGTTGGGTCGGGTAACAGCTGCTATATCGAGGATCTTTCTAACGCCCCCGCCGATGACGACACAGGTCTGGATGAACGGAGGAACACTTGCAATAAGCTCCCGTGCCCTTTCCGGCGTCAGATTCCACGGGACGGGAACGGGATAATCGACAACAAAACCCAGCACATGCACGCCAGCTTTTACACATATCTCTATATCCCTCTCATTCATAATGCCGCATATCTTTACCCTTGTCATGGCTCGAACCTCCGTTATAGATAGTTAGGAGTTAACATCATACCGGTTAACAGTACTAATAATATTCACAGCCCTGGTATGCCAATACTGCTCAGGTCCCGGTACATTGCCGCCGGGTCCCGGGCTCGCAGCAGCGCTGTTCCGACAAGTACCGCGTGAGCACCTGCCGCTGCCGCGCGGTGTATATCTTCCGCCGAGGAGATCGAGCTTTCGCTCAGCAGCAAGGCGCCGGCTCCGGCATATGAAGCCAGTAGCTCTGTAGTGCCAACGTTGCCATTGTCTATTTCATATCGGCATATGTCCCGGTTGTTGATACCCAGGAATGTCGGCTTCATGCCGGTCGCAAACATGATCTCATCCCTGTTGTGAGTTTCGATCAGCGGTTCCAGGCCTAAAGCCGCTGCAGCTTCGGCCAGCCGCGTCAGCTTTTCTCTATCGAGCTTCGAAGCGATGAGCAGTACACCGGAAGCACCTATATCAGCACTTTCACGAAGCTGATCTAATGTGGTGATAAAATCTTTTCTTAAAAGCGGTACGCTTACATACATGGCGATGCGCCTGAACATTCCAGCCGAACCGCCGTAATGCTCCGCTTCTGTCACGACCGAAACCACGGGCGCACCGGCGGCTTCAAGTATTTTTGCGTATTCCTCGGGATCCCTGTCCGAAAGCAACTCGCCTTCTCCCGGGGATTTACATTTTATATCGGGTATCACAGGGATTGTACCTGTTTTGTATTTGTGCCACAGTGCGTCGCTACACAAGGTTGAAGACGTTTTATCCTTCATAAAGAATCATTCCATTCCTGTCTCCGGTCATTTTATCTCCGCATAATCATGTGAAGCAGTAACAAGCTGCTCGAGTTTTTTCTGAGCGGCGCCGCTGTCGATAAGTTCGCCTGCAAGACCGATACCTTCCTTGAACGACCCGGCGCGCCCTCCTATCATCAACGCACCCGCGGCATTGAGGATGACCGCATGGCGGCGCGGGCCCCTGTCCCTGCCCGAGAACACATCCCTTATCATAACCGCATTTTCCTGGGGTGTCCCCGTCGCTATCTCCGGAAGCGAGCAGCATGAAAGGCCGAACTCCTCGGGAGTGATCTCATAAGTTGAAATATTCCCGTCCTTAAGTTCATTGATCCTGGTTTTTCCTATGAGCGATATCTCGTCAAGCCCGTCTAATCCGTATACGAACAGCGCTCTCGTGTATCCTATCGCAGCCGCTACCTGGGCCACGGTGTCGAGCAATTCGGGCTTGTATACGCCCATTACGTGTCTTGAAGCTTTTGTTGGGTTGATCAAAGGGCCTATGATGGTGTAGAAGATCGTCTTTATGCCAAGATCCTTTTCAGGAGGCAGGACTTTGCCCATTACGGGGTGAAACAGCGGGGCATAGAGGAACGCAATCCCAATATCCTCTATAAGTTTCTCTGTGCCTCTCGGGCTCTGATTGATTTCGACATTCAGAGCTTCCAAAACATCTGCGCTTCCCGAAAGGCTTGAAATTGAGCGGCTCCCGTGCTTTGCTACCGGGATGCCGGCGGCTGCCGCAACAAATGCTACGGCAGTTGAAATGTTAAATGTGCTAAGTCCGCCGCCGGTACCGCAGGTATCCATGAGCTCCTCACCGACCGACGGATCTATCCGTATGCAATTGTCACGCATTGCCCTGGCTATTGCGGCAATTTCGGTCAATGTAGGCCCTTTCATAAGGAGCGCCACCTGAAAACCTGCAATCTGGACGTCGCTAAGCTCGTCATTCTTGATCGCCACGATCAGGCTGTAGGCTTCCTCTTCGGTCAGATCCTGCCTTGTCGTAAGCTTTTTCAATACATCTTTGATCATGCTAATCTCTCCTCTTCTCATCTAATTCTGTCTGTCGCCGCCAACTGCAAAAGTCGGTGCTCATACAGCGTTTATACTTATCCTGTTCAGGTTAACAGGTCAACGCCTTTTTCATCTTACCCACATAATCTGCAACATAAGGAATGCAGTCCTTGCCATACTGCCCGACTATCTTTACGATAGCGCTTCCGACTATGACTCCGTCGGCGAATCCGGCCATCATGGCAGCCTGCTCGGGTGTCGTGATGCCGAAACCTATGGCGCATGGAATATTCTTAACTTCCTTGACCAGCTTCACCATCCCGCCTGCAAAGTTGCCTATATCCTGCCTGACGCCCGTAACTCCCATGGAAGATACACAGTAAACGAAGCCCTCCGCTTCGGAAGCGATCTTCTTTATACGATCGCCCGACGTCGGCGCGATCAGCGAGATCAATGTTATGCCGTGTTTCCTGCAAAAAGGAAGAAGCTCGCCTCTTTCCTCGAAGGGAAGGTCCGGTACGATGACCGCGTCGATCCCGGCATCCCGGCAGTTCTGCATGAACCTTTCAGATCCATACGTAAAAATAGGATTTACATAGGTCATGAATGCTATGGGAATGCCGCAGTTCCTTCGAACACGGCGCATCATTTCAAATACGGTGTCCGTTGTTACTCCGCCCGATAGCGCCCTGTTATCGGCTTCCTGAATGACCGGGCCCTCGGCGATCGGATCCGAGAACGGTATCCCAAGCTCTATAAGATCGGCTCCGGCCTCCGCCATCCGGTAAACAAGCTGCTCGGTCACTTCGATGGAAGGGTCGCCCGCCGTTACAAACGGAATGAACGCCTTGCCTTCGGAAAATACTTTTTCTATCCTAGTCATGGATCTGCACCCCCCTGTACCTCGCAATTGCCGCTACATCCTTATCTCCCCTGCCCGACAGGCATATGACGATTACTTTGTCACTGTCCATAACAGGCGCCAGCTTTCTTGCATAAGCAACGGCATGGGCGCTCTCTATTGCGGGTATTATCCCCTCCGTCCTGGAGAGGTACTCGAACGCGTCCACAGCCTCGTCGTCGGTCACCGGAACATACTCCGCCCTGCCTGTATCCCTCAGGTTTGCATGCTCAGGTCCGACACCAGGGTAATCGAGTCCTGCGGAAATGGAATAAACGGGCGCTATCTGACCATATTTATCCTGGCAGAAGTAAGACTTCATCCCGTGGAATATCCCTATCGTCCCGGTCGCCATCGTCGCCGCGTTCTTATCCGTATCGATGCCACGGCCTGCAGCCTCGCACCCTATCAGCCTTACATCCTTATCTTCAATAAAGTCGTGGAAGAGCCCCATGGCATTACTGCCACCGCCAACGCAGGCCAGTACGGCGTCAGGAAGTTTCCCTTCCATATCAAGCATCTGCTGTTTTGTTTCGCGCCCTATAACACTCTGAAAATCCCTGACTATAGTCGGAAACGGATGTGGTCCCATGACGGATCCCAGCACATAATGCGTATCATCTACGCGGTTGGTCCATTCGCGCATCGTCTCGTTCACGGCATCCTTAAGCGTCTGAGTCCCGCTTGTCACTGCATGAACCCTGGCACCGAGAAGTTCCATCCTGTAAACGTTCAGCGCCTGCCGCTCGGTATCCTCCCTGCCCATGAATATCTCGCATTCCATCCCCATCAGTGCTGCTGCCGTAGCTGTCGCGACACCGTGCTGCCCCGCCCCCGTTTCAGCAATTACACGCGTTTTACCCATTTTTTGGGCCAGGAGAACCTGCCCAAGTACATTGTTTATCTTGTGTGACCCTGTATGGTTTAGATCTTCACGTTTCAGATAGATTTTTGCCCCGCCGAGGTCCTTCGTCATTTTTTCAGCATAGTAAAGCAAAGACGGCCTTCCGGCATAGTTTCTGAGCAAACTGTCAAGTTCCGCGATGAATTCGGGATCCCTGCTGAAACGTTCGTAGGCTTCTTCTAGCTCTATTACCGCATTCATCAGCGTTTCAGGGATATATTGACCGCCATGGATACCAAATCTTCCTTTTGACATTCCTGTTCCCCCTTCCATGTATGTTTTAAAGGAAATCCGCGCCTTAATGGCACTAAACATACTTCCATGTATGTTTTAGCAAAAAATAAAATAAAAAAAGCCCTCATCCCCTATACAGGGACAAAAGCTTGACTTCTGCGGTACCACCCAATTTGACGAATAATCGTCCACTCATGCATGTATACTGACATATACACCCTCCTGATAACGGGCAGGATCCCCGTAAGCGCCTACTTTCTTTTGATTTCAGGCTTCCCTCGCAAGTCCATTCAGGATGACTTTGCAGCCGCATTTCCACCGCCGGCGGCTCTCTTTGTACAAAGGCTCATTCTTACTTCTCTTGTTCACAGGTTTCAATTATGTTTCAACAAGGCGGAAGACATTTATCGCCTTGTTATATTGAAAAAATTGTAACATCGGCCAGGCTGTTTTGTCAACAATTAATTTAGCTAAAAAGGCGCGGCAAGTTCATTTACCCTTTTTACCGCACCTCCAACGCTCTGCATGGTCGTCAACGCCTGTCGCATATATTTTAGCAAGCCTGTCCGCAACAGACACATCCGCGGGAAGAAGCCCGTATTTATGCAGTTCCTCTATCGGCGCCCAACTGTAAGCATCATGCACCGAAAGCTTCATTTCGCCGCCGATGATCTCCGCCCTGTACGCAAGAAGGCGGATCGCGCCTTTCGGGTACTCGTAAATACTTTCCGCAACAAATTCGCCTATCTCGGTCTTTATGCCAAGCTCCTCATAAAGCTCACGCTTAAGGCATTCCTGCGGAGTTTCACCCTTTTCGATCTTTCCGCCGGGAAACTCCCAGCCTCCGGCCGAATTCTCCCCCGGAGCCCGCCGCGCGATAAAAACCTTTCCTTCACTAAAAATGACAGCGGCTGTAACGTCTTTCATATCGAATACTCCTTATTTCACAGTTACCAGATATATTCTAGCACATTGCAAAGATTCATTATATCCAAAACGGATAAAATCGATTATTCCCTAAAATAGACATCAGTACATTGACGAAACTCTACGTATAATCTAATATATAATTATACGGGAGATATAAATGAATATAAGACACAACATCGTTTTAAAGAAAATAGTTCTGTTCGTTATAGTGGTGGTGGCGGTCGTTGCCGGTGTATTATTGATGTTCAGGCTGGCGTTTTTCCTTCCGCCCTTTCTCATTGCTTTTGCACTGTCCTCGCTGATGGAACCGGTAATCAGGTTCATGATTAAGAAAATACACTTTAAACGAGGTGCGGCAGCGCCGATCGTACTGCTCCTCATACTGGGATCTATAGTTACGCTGGTCGTTCTGGCAATTATCAAGTTGATAAAGGAATTTAAGGATCTGTTGATCATTGCACCTGAGTTGCTTTCGAAGCTCTATGTCAAAATAATGGAGCTTATCCAGCAGGGGTCCGAATACACAAAATGGATGCCGGTAGAGCTGACTGACAATCTCAGTGATGCATTCACCAACCTTTCCGCTACGATTACAAGTTTTAGTGCGACCGTTGTAAAAGGTGCTTTTGTAACAGCTGCTTCGCTCCCTGAAATACTAATATTCACACTCATCACAATACTTGCCACATTCTTTCTTTCCAAGGACCGCGACAGGATCTCAGCCGTATTTGTCCGCCACTTTCCGGAAAGCTGGCTCCACCGCATACTGGGTGTAAAAAAGGATATTTTCAATGCATTGTTCGGATATCTCAGGGCTGCGCTCATAATGATGGCGATAACCTTTACGGAGCTTTTTATAGGCCTTAATATCATCGGCATGGACTACGCATTACTTATGGCATTCCTCACCGCGCTCATCGACGCCCTTCCTGTGCTGGGGGCCGGAAGCGTGCTCATCCCCTGGTCGTTGTATTCCTTTGTGACGGGTGATATAAAGATAGGGATATCCATATTGGTACTGTATCTCGTCGTGCTGATCGTTCGTCAGATCATTGAACCCAAGGTCGTCGGCCACCAGATCGGCGTTTATCCGCTTATTACTCTGCTGGCCATGTATACCGGTCTGCGCCTGATAGGTTTCGCAGGCCTTATATTGGGACCGATCTTCTACCTGATCGTCCGCAATATCCTCGTTACCATATATAAAAATAAGCCCATTAAAGAAATCATAGGCCTGGACGGTAAGGGCAACGATACCGGCGCCCCGAATACCGATGACGGCACGGTAAACCCCGATACGCCCCGGCATGTATAGATTTGCTGACGATCACAAAACGATTGCCTGCAATTTCCGGACAGTGCTTCATAATATTCCATATGTAAAAAATCCCGTCTCCGAATGGAAACGGGATTTTTGATTTGTTTGACCTGATACTTGCCTTATTTAATAATTGAGATCGATACGAACAATCCAGCCGTAAGCGAAGATACCAGCGATACCACGGTAATCTGGGTATTGAGTGAAGGACCTGCGGTATCCTTGAAAGGATCGCCGACCGTATCGCCGACGACTGCGGCCTTGTGAGCCTCAGAACCCCTGCCGCCCTCATTTCCTGCTTCAACATACTTCTTGGAGTTGTCCCAGAGACCGCCGGCATTGCTCATGAACAATGCAAGCAGCAAGCCGCTCAGGATGTTCCCTGTCAGGAAGCCGCCAATTGCATGTACGCCGCCTATGAAGCCAACCACCAGTGTGGAAACTATAGCCACGAGTCCTGCGGGTACCAGTTCGCGGAGCGCTCCCTTGGTTGCTATATCGATACACTTGTCGTATTCGGGAATAACGCCTTCCTTACCTTCCTTAAGACCTGAAATCTCTTTGAACTGCCGGTGTATCTCCGCTACCATTCTCTCGGCGTTGCGTCCAACGCCGAGCATCAGCATTGCGGAGAAGATGGCAGGTATCGCGACGCCGACGATCATACCGAAGAATACGACCGGGTTCATAACATCGAAGCCATTTATAAGCTCCATGCCTTTTTCAGCCAGGACAACATTTACCTCCGCCATATAAGCGCCAAGGAGGGCGATAACAGTCAATCCTGCCGCGCCTATCGCAAATCCCTTGGTTATGGCTTTTACGGTATTGCCTGCGCTGTCAAGTTCGTCAGTAACCTTCAACGCTTCCTCTCCAAGGTTGCCCATTTCGACAAGACCTCTTGCATTGTCAACGATCGGTCCGTATGCATCATTTGAAATGATCATTCCGACTATGGAGAGCATGCCGAGAGCTGCCATTGCTATTCCGAAAAGCGCGTCCATGTTGCTGTTGGGATCGATGCCGTCACAGATCATATAGGATGCCATTGCAGATATGCCTATACCGATGAGAGCCGGGAATGCGCTAAGAAATCCATAGCAGACACCGTTGATGATGGTAAATGCCGGTCCGGACTTGGAGGCTTCAGCCACCATGCGGACAGGCTTTTTAGCGTCATTGGTGAAATAGTCCGAAGCTATACCGACGATAACGCCTACGACGAGACCGATGACCGTTGCACCCCAGTAACGCCAGTTAAAGTTGAAGAAATAGGTAGCCCCTGCCGTCAGGACAGCAAAGAGGAAAGTTGTAATGTAAGTACAACTATTCAAGGCTGAGCTCGGATCGCCGTTCTTCCTTATACGTCCGAAGAAAATTCCTATGATCGATGCCAAAAGGCCGATGGCCGCATATGCGAAGATCATGCCTGTATTGACGCCCGTGCCGCCGTCTATAGCCATTGCAAGCGTCAACGCAGCAGCCATCGACGCAACGTTGGAGTCGAACAGGTCTGCGCCCATTCCGGCTACGTCGCCCACGTTGTCGCCTACGTTATCGGCGATAACTGCAGGATTGCGCGGGTCATCCTCAGGGATGCCGAGTTCTACCTTGCCAACGAGGTCAGCACTGACGTCGGCCGTCTTCGTGAATATACCGCCGCCTGCTTTTGCGAACAGAGCCAGTGACGATGCTCCGAAGCTGAAGCCGAGTACGGCCGTCGAATCGCCGGTCAGCAAAAGTATGCCGACAACTCCGAGAAGGCTTGTTCCAACGACTGCCATTCCCATGACGGCACCGCCGCGGAAACCTGACATGAATGAAACATTGATATTTTTAGTGGCAGCTTCCGCACTTTTTACATTTGCAATTGTCGCTACAAAAATACCGATTTTACCTGCTAACGCAGAAAGAGCTGATCCTACGATGTAGGAAACTGCCATCATAACGTTTGCCGTCGGCTTCCCGTTCCAGATCGGCTGGGGCAGGAACAAAAGGATAAGCACTGCCACAACGCCCACGAATATCGCCAGTATTTTGTATTCTCTGCCTAGAAAGGTATTTGCGCCCTTTCTGATCAGCGATCCGACCCTGGCGATTTCAGGGTTGGATGAGGGTTGTGATTTTACCCAGGTATAGAGCCAGGCCGCTACCCCCAGCGCGAGCAGTGATACTAAAATTGCTACGACCGACCAATTCATTTTAACGCCTCCCAAGATCATTAATAATGTATTTTAAAGTGTAAATACATTCATGTTATGTGAGTCTCGCGAGTATATGAAAAATCAAAATTTATGCCTTTTACATTATAATGCGAAAAAGTAAACAATGCAATGTTAATATAATGTATACATAGGGCCGGTTTAAAAACCTTGCGTTTTTTGTTGAAAAAATGAAAAACGAATGATATAATGACGAAGGCAAATATCTTTAAAAACGGTACAGAGATGCCGACAAGATTACATATTTCAGCGGTTCGAGCGGTTTTAGCCTATGGGGTTTTAGCCTGTGGCCTTTTATCCAGCGAACTGTGACTCGGATTAAACGATCTTGTCTGCATACCGCGGGCAGGATTTTTTGTTTTATAAGTAAGTAAGTGCTCTAATCAAATTTAACTTATATCAAGGAGGATTTACAATGCCGAAGTCTCAAAGCGTGATCGGGTATCTTCCCGATGAAAGGCCCCCAATCTGGAAACTGCTTTTGTACGCACTGCAGCAGGTAATCGTAATGTTCCCGGCAACCGTAGCAGTGGCTATCATTACAGGCTTCCATATCTCAACCACCATCTTTGCAAGCGGTCTTGCAACAATCGGTTTCATCCTGGTCACCAGAGGAAAGATCCCGCTTTATTATGGTTCAAGTTTTTCATATGTAGCTGCGATAGGCAGCCTTATGGCATCTGATGCTCTTTCAGGCTACACGCTCAATGAAAAAATCTCAGTTGCCCAGTTCGGCATAGTAATGTCAGGTTTTGTTTCAATAGCGGCAGGTCTCATAATAATGCGTTTCGGAAGGGACGCAATCGAAAAGGTCCTTCCCGCTTCAGTCACAGGCCCGATCGCAATGGTCATAGGTTTGACACTGGCTGCGAATGCAATGAACGACGCTGCCTCTATTGCGATAGACACAGCGGGCAAAGTATCAGTCGCAGACGCGCAGGTAGCAATGGCAACGAATATGGCATGGATCATATCGCTTGTCACACTTATCGCAACCATTCTATTCTCGATATACTTAAAAGGCATGGCTGGCCAGATCCCGCTGCTCCTTGGTCCGATAGCCGGCGTCATCACCGCATTCATCATAAAGCTAACCACCGGAATCAACCTTTTCAAGGTACTGCCTGCCGAGGCAAATACCGGAATTTTCGCACTTCCGATATTCACACTGCCGAAGCCGTCTCTTATGGCAATAGCGGCGATCATGCCGATAGCTATCGCAACCATACCGGAATCGACAGCCCATGTTTTCCAGCTCGATATTTATGTAAACGATCTCGCAAAGAAAAAGAATTCCGGCAAAAAATACAATATTGCCGATAAACTTGGCTGGAATCTCGTCGGCGACGGTCTCGGCGATATGATCTCCGGCTTCATCGGCGGACCTGCCGGGACAAATTACGGCGAAAACATCAGTGCAATGGCTATAACCAAGGTATTCGCAATCCCGGTGCTTATCGGAGCTGCGATCATCGCAATGGTTATCGCCTGTTTCACACCTCTTGTAAATGCTATCTATGCCCTGCCGACCGCAGTAATAGGCGGACTTGAGATATACCTCTTCGGAGCGATAGCCGCACAGGGCGTTGCCATTATGATAGAAAAAAAGGTTGACATGTTCAGTGCTAGAAATGTCGCAGTTATTGCAACGATAATGGTCATCGGCATAGGCGGTAAATATGGTTTCGGCGGTACCGGAAATATACCGTTCTTCGGTATACAGGTCCCCTGCGTCGCAGGCGCTGCTATATTCGGCATCCTCCTTAACGTCATCCTCAACATAGGCAGAAAGAAAAGTGAACAGCCGGCAACTCAAGATGTAGAAAAATAGTCGGTCGATAAATGAGACCGCAAGTCTGTAACAGGATTCCCCGAATTACCGGTCCGGCTGACCTGGATTTTAATATAAAGCTTACAGCGGGAGTTGATTTTATCGGCTCCCGCTGTTTGTTTTAAACGGAAGGAAACGCAGGGACTGTTCTTTTGTTTCGCTAAAAGGAAACGCAGGGACGGTTCTTTCGTTTCGCTAAAATCAAGTATATTCATTGCCTTTTCGGCCATGTATAGTAGAATTGAAGGCAACCGATTTTTAAGATATTTGAATCGCGGTGTTATTTGAAGTATCACTGGCGAAATTCCGTTGGAGCTGAAAGAGGAAGCACTGAAGGCGTTTAAAGCTGCATCCCCGTTGACTGTACCGGTGCTTGCCGGTTTTGCGTTTTTAGGGGTTGCATATGGGATATTGATGGAAAAGAAGGGCTATAGACCGCTGTGGTCGGTCCCGTAAAGAATTTTTTGATATATGTGCTCTGCGATGAGACATTTTCCATTGTTAGCAGCGCAAAAGTACCTGGAGACGTCAACCGCAAATGGTTTTACTTCTGGATATTCTTCCTCGATTACAGCTATTGGATTTTTGCTTCCGTCATAGGAGGTTTTCTCGGAAGCGTAATTACAATGAATACCAAGGGCCTCGATTTCGTGCTTACGGCGCTGTTCGCCGTCATATTCACAGAACAGCTCAGGGAGCTCGGCAGCCGGATTTCCGCTTTAATCGGAACGGCCTGTTCGATTGTATGTAAGACTATTTTTTCGGATAAATATTACAGTAAAAAGTAATCATAATAAGCATATTGATTAGTCCAAACAGGAGGAATCTATGAAACAGTATATGCCAGAAAGGGTTTTTTTCGAGCCCGACGCCCTCGAATACCCGCTGGGGCTGAAACTTTACGAATATTTCGGGAAGCTTGGCGTGCCGGTCATGAAGACATCGGTGCAAAATGTGTCCAGGAATATTCCCGGCTCAAACGAAAAGGAAAAATATGCCGCGTCGAAGAAGTCTCTCGTCGTACGTGCAAAGAAGAGTCTCAGCTTCGACGTATGCAAGCCGTCTGCGGATTACGAGTTCCCGCTCGTCACAAATTGCCCGGGAAGCTGCGAATACTGCTACCTCCAGACGACACAAGGTAAAAAGCCCTACCTGACGGTCTATGTCAACCTCGAAGACATTCTGGAATCTGTCAAAAAGCACATCGAGAAGAACGAAAACAGGCTTACGACCTTTGAGATAGCCAGCACCGGCGATCCGCTTGCACTGGAGCATCTGACGGGAAGCGTCGCCAGGACCGTCGAATTTTTCAGCACCCTGGAAAACGGCAGGCTAAGGATCGTGACCAAATTCGACAACGCCGATTCCCTTCTCGCCCTCAGGCACAACGGGCATACAAGGTTCAGGGTCAGCGTGAATTCCAGGTATGTCATTGACAATTTCGAACACAATACGGCTTCCTTCGAAGAAAGGCTTTCGGTCGCTTCGAAGATTTCGCGTGCCGGATATCCGACAGGTTTTATTATCGCGCCGATAATGCTGTACGAAAACTGGAGGCTGGAATACCTGGAACTGTTCGACAGCCTGGCCAAGCAGGTGGATGTCTCGAGCTCCGGCACGCCTCTGACCTTCGAACTTATACAGCACAGGTTCACACCGGTCGCAAAGAGTTTTATCCTTCAGCGGTATCCGAATACGAAGCTCGATATGGATGAATCGAACCGTGCCGTCAAATGGGGTAAATATGGCCGTTTCAAGTATGTATATACCAAGGAGGCAGCAGAGGATATTGAAATCCATATATCCTCGCTCATCCGGGAACGCTTCCCTGATGCGGAAATAGAATATTTCACATAAACGGCAGTCATATTTTCAGGTCTATCCCGACAACACCCGAAACGGAACCGCTTTCCGATTTTATAGGTACTGTAAGCGTTACGCACGGCTTTCGGGTGATAGCCGACACATATACCTCGGACGTATACTCTTCGCCGCCTATTCCCCTGATGAACCATTCCCTTATACTTGCGTTCGCTATGCCGGCCTCGGGTACCGAGCATACAAACCGGCCCTTGGCGTCGTTGCTCCAGGCTGCTTCGATATACCCGTAACGACTCAGGAGGTCCTCCAGGGCTTTCCTGTGCACTGTCTTTTCCATCCGGATAATATCCGGTTTTGCTGCGAGCTCTCTTATCAATCTGAAAGCTTCTTCTATCTTTTCCATACTATGTGCAGCTTCGAGCTTTGTCTCCTTGATCCCATTACCGTTTACGTTTCCGTTTACGTTTCCGCTCCCGTTTCTATTTCCCTTTCCGCTACCACTGCCCCTCCTGCTAAGGCTCAGGAGTCTGTTCAGATCCTCCGACGCCGAATTCAATATTCCACCCATTTCAGCTATCTCCTGTATGCCTTCCTTTTGCTTGTATATGGATGTCTTTACGTCATCCACACTCTTTGCGGACGCTTTGACGATCGCATCGACGCTTCCCATGTTTTCGATAACATAATTGGCATGGCGAACCTGGTCTTCCGATCCCTTAATAACCTTTCCCGACATTTCCAGCACACCGCTGAACGATTTGCGTATCAATCCGAGATTTCCCTCTATATTTTTCGATTCGGCGACCCCTTTCTCTATCATAAGCATGTTCTCTTCAATAAGTTCATTGACGCTTACAACTTCCGACCGCATAACCTGCACCAGCTGTGAGATGTCCCTGACCGCCTTTTCACTGTCTCCTGCAAGCTTGCGTATCTCATCGGCCACAACGGAGAAGCCCCTGCCGTTTTCACCCGCCTTTGCCGATTCTATCGAAGCGTTCAAAGAAAGCAGATTTGTCTGTTTCGATATGGTGTTGACTGTCTCGAGAATCAAATTTATGCGGTCTGTCGTTTCATTCAGCTTTTTAATGAAGTCAACGGTCCTGAAAAAGGTCGATTCGATCCCATGAATGGTTTCAACAATATTCAGTATTTCATCGAGGCTTGCCTTAACGGTATCGCCGGAAGACAGGCTTTCCGATTCCATTTGCCTCGAGGTCTTCAAAGCGTCATCCAGAAGCCCGATCATATTTTTGACGCTATCGAGCATACCCTGGACATTTTTATTTACATGGGCATTCAGTTCGGCCATTTCCGACGCCTCGGCGTAAACCTGCTGAGCAAAAGCATTATTTTCGTCCATGTTGATATGCAACTGTTCCGATACCGAGGATATCTGGCTCGAAGCCACGTACAGCTCGGAGTTGTGCCTGTTGAGCTCATTACTGAGATCCTCGATCATTCTGTCCTTTTGTTTTACTTTCCTGTCGGTCCTGTAAAGCAGTACGCCCGAAAACACTGCCAAAACAATAAAACTGCCTGCGCTGATCCAAAAATACGTACCCATATACATTTCTACCGCCTCCCTGATTCATGCAAAATTAAAAAGGCGCCGGACAGAGAAATTTCTGTGCCGACACCTTTGTCATATCATGTTTGAAGAATTCATATATAATTATGGCAATTTTAACATAACGCTAGAGGTTTATCAATATACGTGTGTGCTGCGACATATATTTACGGTAAAATTGAATCGACCGGCAGCGTGCGCCGATCTGCCCGCCGTATGCCGGATCATGTGATATACCTGTTTACCGCCGGGATCATCCTGAGCAGTGCGGTCACCGCAAAGCTTGCTGCAAATATAAGCACCGACAGTACCGGCACCGACAGCAAAGCGTTGAAGGACAGCGTATCGAGTCCCCTTTCTCCGAGATAGGACAATATCATCGCATGGACCAGGTAAATACCGAACGTGCACAGCGAAACATACTGTATGCGCTTCATGGAGCCTTCCGACCAATTCAGCTTTGACACCTGGTATTTGAAGAAAATAAACAGTGCTGTCGACGACAGAAATGTCGTGATCATAAAATAATCCAGCATATACCCCACCGGCGCATTTCCCTTGATCGAAAGAAAGCTCGTTCCGATGATACAGACCAGGGCGCCGCCTATCCCGAGGACATAGGAAACGGTCTGAAGCTTTTTCGATATCGGGAAGGTGTACAGGTAATAGCCAAGCATGAAATAGCCCGCGTAGCTGCCGACCAGTTCTATCGGCAATCTGGTAAGGATGCTTTTTATATAATCATAATAAGGGAAATCGAATTTCAACAGCGAAGTTATCAGTACCCCGAATACAAAGAAAAGTATGATCATATACCTGCACAGTTTCTCGCCGCCATATCTGGTGACGAGCTGCAGGAAAGGAACAAGCATGTACAGAGCGATCATCATGGGCAAAAACCACAGGTGATAAAAGCTGTTTATCGTATATATGATTATCGTCTTGAAGGAGCCGGAGTAAAAAGGTTCGCCCGATATGTAATATTTGTAGACGGCATAAACGAACGACCAGAATACATAGGCGACTGCCAGCCGAAAAATGTATTTGCCGTATAGCTTTTTAAGCGGGATCTCCCTTTTCGGGTCGAGAAAAAATACTCCGCTGATCATTACCATTACGGGGACGGCGAATCTGACTACACCGTCATATATATTGAATATCTGCCACGCGTTCGTCGAAGGGCTCATTTCATTCCAATGCTGACCTGCCGTATGCAGCACGACTACGGAAAACATCGTTATGATCCTCAATAGATCCAGATAAGCTATCCTGCCGCCTTTCTCCGTGCGGCTCCTCGACCCGGGCAGGCTTGTCCCTGTAGTGTCCATATATATCCCCCCTCCACACGTATTACATTATAATATACGGGAGGGCATATAGACAATATAATCAGCTCTTATAGCTTCAAACCGTTATATTTTCGTTTCTCGTTCAGCGCAGCGGTCAGTTCGCCCAGTCTTGAGGTATCGCCTATCAAAATGACGCCTGCAAGCCCTTCTTCGGTAAAATAGTACTTTTCATATGTTTTACTTGCCGGATCCCTGACCTCTGCGGTTTTGTAGCGCCGACCAGGCGTCCTGCCGTTATCTCCGGCTGCAAAGAGAGAAGTATTCAACCCCTCGAAGGTAAGTGCGGCAGGAACCGGCATATAGGGAATCGTGTCGCCGGCGGCGTTGGCTCCCGCTATCCTTCCCATCTCAAGCGCCTGCGGCCAGATGGCGTAATTGACGCCGTTGTATTGTGCACAATCACCGCATGCATAGACGTCCGCAGCACTGGTCTCCATCCTTTCGTTCACGACGACGCTGCGCTCCGCCGCTATGCCCGCCTCCTTCGCTATACCTGTATTGGCGCGGACACCGGCTGAGATGATCACAAGGTCGGCCGGATATACCGTACCGTCCTCCAGTTTTACGCCTGTCACGGAGCCGTCCCCGATTATCTCGGTTATTGCGGCGTTGACCCTGAAGTCGATTCCAGCGTCTGCGATGATATTCGCGATCAATTCCCCGGCGGCATCATCGAGCTGCCGCACCATTAGTCTATCGGCGACTTCCAGAACAGTTACCCTGCCGCCGCCCCTGTGCATCTCCCACGCAGCCTCCAGGCCAAGGACTCCTCCTCCTATGACAACAGTGTTCTTTACCCTCTGCGACAGGGCCCCGATCCTGAGGACATCGTCCATACGGCGCACAGCTACTACTTCCGGTTTGCCGGCCCCGGCGATCGGAGGAATAAAGCATTCGGCTCCCAGCGCATATATGCACTTGTCGTATTTCAACCGCTCCCCGTCGTTCAATAAGATCGTTTTGTCGGCGGTATCGAGTTTCTCTGCCCGTACACCGAGTTTATTAGTAATTTTATTCTTTTCATACCATTCGCGGTCATGGATCTCAATCTCTTCAGCATTTTTTAAGCTGCTGAGGGATTTTGTGAGCATTGGCCGATTATAACTCAGATACGGCTCATCGGAAATCATTATGACAGTACAGGTCCCGTTGCGTTCGCGGATCGCCTCCGCCGCGCTGAGTCCTGCCGCGCCGTTCCCGAGTATCACGAATACCTCATCCGTATCCTTTCGGTATGTAATTTCCTCTTCTTCATAGGGTTCGAAGTATTCAGGCCCGACGCCGCAAACCGGGCATTTTTCAAGCGATGCGTCAAATGTCGCGCCGCAGATCAGGCACCTGACCATTTTTACCTTTACAGGATTCCTTGCTTTGTCTAAGCTATACTGTTCCATTTACAATCCCCTCTCAGGCAGTCTATATTTTGTATATATCCCCACAAATCGGCTGCTTAATCATCGCATATGCAAAGTCTGACTGCCAAAGTAAACATTTAAGGTTTGCTAAAGCTTTCAGATGTTATAATGTAAAGGGAAAACAATGTAAGGGGACACATCTTAAAAGGTCAGGGGACACATCTTCAAATACCATTGCAAGAAATGTCCCCAATAGATACCATATCAAGATATATCCCTTCGGCGTGCCTTTCCGACGCTGAAGCTACTTATGAAATACTATTGAAAGAAAGCGGTTGCGTATGAGGATACTGATTATTGAGGATGAAACATACCTGGCGGAAGCGCTTATACATATACTGAGGAAAAACAACTATTCGGCCGACGCCGTAAATGATGGTCTGACAGGTCTTGATAACGCGCTTACGGGAATATACGACCTGATACTGCTCGATATAATGCTGCCCGGCATGGATGGTATCAGCGTGTTGAAAAATATAAGGAAGGCAGGTATTTCAACACCCGTTATACTGCTGACAGCAAAGTGTGAAGTATCCGACAAGGTAACAGGGCTCGACAGCGGCGCTGACGATTACCTGGCAAAGCCCTTTGCTACCGAGGAACTGTTGGCAAGGATAAGGGCGGCATCCAGGCGGAAGGGCGAAGTAATACCTGACAATACTATAAAATTCGGAGATATCGAACTCAATACAGGCAGTCTCAAGTTGGCCAAAGGGCCCAGGGAGATCAAGCTCATACTGAAGGAAAGCGAATTGCTCGAACTTCTCATGACCAGGAAAAATGCAGTCACATCTAAGGAATTGGTGATAGAAAAGCTCTGGGGTTTTGATTCGGATGCCGAACATAATAATGTAGAAGTTTATATCTCATTCCTCAGAAAGAAACTGGCCTATCTGGATTCGTCCGTTTCGATAGGTACTGTGCGAGGCGTCGGATATATCCTTGAGGAAAGGCAGGAATAATGTTCACAAAACTCAGGAACCGTTTTCTGGTATTGAACATGGTCATCATTTCGATAACGATGTTAATAGCGTTTGCGTCTATTTACATTATTACATATAACAACGTCAATAATGAAATAAATATGAGTCTCCGCAGGATATCCGGCTTCGGCCGGGACGGGATGCTGCCCCAGCCGCCGCAGATCACGGCCAAAGCTGCGCAGGACGGGATTTCCGGTCCATTCCAGTCTGAGGCGGGAAACATAGCCGGACCGGATATCGGCATAATTCAGCCCAACCATCACAATCCCGACGAGAGTAACTCCGACCAGAACGCCCTTGAACAGAACAACGCCGCTCAGCCGCCGACGTCCGGAAACAAGCCGGTCGACCGCTTTGTTACGTTTGCTGTTATTACCGACAGTCAATGGAAGATAAAGACTGTTGTCTCACTATTCAAAATGGATTCTCCATTCTATGAAGAAGCAAAAAACATAGCGTTATCGCAAAACAAAGAAAACGGCAAGTTTAGGCTGGACGGAAACAACTGGGCGTATGATATCAAACCTGTGACAAACGGCTACAGGGTGACATTTCTTGATATATCACCGCAGCAGAGCATACTTACAAACCTGATCTATACTTTCCTGGCTGTTGCTTTGATCACGCTGGTACTTATCTTTCTTATCAGCAGGTTTTTCGCAAACAAGTCCATAAAGCCGGTCAAGGATGCATTTGAGAAGCAGAAGCAGTTTATCGCGGACGCTTCCCATGAACTCAAGACTCCTCTGGCCGTTATAGACACAAATGTCGATGTGCTGCTTTCAAACAGCGCGGATACGATAGAAAACCAGTCGAAATGGCTGCAATATATAAAGTCCGCATCAGTCAGGATGGCTAAGCTCACGAATGACCTGCTTTATCTGACACAGGTGGATCATTCCGACAGGAAAATGATATTTACAGCTTTTGATATGAGCGAGACGGTCCAAAGCGCCATCCTTACGATGGAAGCGATAATATACGAACATGATCTTTCGCTTCGCTACGATATAGAGCCGGGCCTTGTGACATATGGCAATTGCGAGGAAATCAAGGAAGTCGTAATGATACTTCTGGACAATGCGCTGAAGTATACGAATGCAAACGGCTCGGTCGATATTTCTCTCAAACGCCGCCACAACGATATCGTCCTGGCAGTTTCAAATACAGGCGAAGGAATACCTGAAGACCAACTGGGGAGGATCTTCGACCGTTTTTATCGCATCGACAAGTCCAGATCGCGGGCGCTCGGCGGCTACGGACTGGGACTTGCCATCGCAAAGGCGATCATCGAACAGCATAAGGGCAGGATCTCTGCCAAAAGCGTCATTAATGAAAAGACAACATTCTGCATTGAACTGCCGCTTTCGGCCGGATAAGGCTGTAAAAAGCAGTCTGAACTGAACGCTTCAGGCTGCTTTTTTAATATGCCGGCGATTTCTGTTACGTTAAGCAGGAGAATTCGTTTATGCCTTAAGCTTGTAGCTGGGCGCATATTTCGCGGCCAGCCTTATGGCTTCCGTCATACTGACCTCGCTGGCTTTGCCCGTTCCGGCTATATCGAAAGCGGTACCGTGGTCTACCGATGTCCTTAAAAACGGCAGGCCAATGGTAAGCGCAATGGTCCTTTCAAAATCCAGTGTTTTTGTGGCAATATGCCCCTGGTCGTGATAAAGTGACAGAACGGAATTGAACCTGCCCTGCAGCGCCATATGGAATACTGAATCCGCCCCTATCGGACCAACTACGTCATATCCCAGTCTGCGCGCTTCCTCCACCGCCGGAGCAACGCTTGTGACCTCTTCATCGCCGAAAAGTCCATGTTCCCCGGAGTGCGGGTTCAGGCCTGCAATGGCCATCGTGCCCTCGTTGATGCCAAGCCGCCTCAGTGCTTCGGTACACCTTTCGATGTAGTCCATGAGCCGCTCCTTTGTGACCAGGTCGCATGCCTTGCGGAGTGAGACATGGCGTGTAAGGAAAAACACGCGCATATTGCGGACCTCAAACATCGTAAGAGGATCATGAGTGCCCGTCAAGCCTGCCAGTATCTCTGTATGACCTATATAATCGACTTTGGCGGCCTTCAATGATTCCTTGTTTATGGGAGTTGTGGCTATAGCATCGACTTCATGGGCAAGTGCCATTTCCACGGCTCTCTTTATGTATTCGAATGCGGCTTTGCCGCCCTGAGCCTGTACTTCCCCTGTTTTAAGAGTGTCTATGTCTACGTTTTGCAGATCGACAACGTCGAGAGTACCTTTTTTGTATACGCCTTCACCGGCTGATTTGACCGTATTGATCTTAAGTTCGAGGCCACAGTACCGCATTGCCTTCTCGATAACATTACGGTCGCCTGCCACGAGCGGTCTGCATATATTGTAAATTTCTTCTCCCGCGAGCGCTTTGACTGTGATTTCGGGCCCGACGCCGGCCGGATCACCCATTGGTATGGCAATACAAGGTCTGTTCATACTATTTACCCTCTCAGAGTTATATTACTTATTGCACGACCCCCTCATATTACCATTAAAGACCTTATATTTCAATAATTAAAGCACATTACCGCCCTGTTTCTGCTGTGATTTGGAGTAACTGGGTTTGAATATGCTGTTTTTTTACCGTATAATATGTTAAACAGTATTTGTAAACGAGGTAAAAGCTATGGTTTTACTACCTAGTCTGGAGAGGAAAAGAAAAGCATGGCAGGATGGAGTGGCCCATGCCACGCTGGATCCGGAAGGTCCGGGCGTCGCCAGGATGCATCTGGTACCGCCGAAGCCCGTCTTATTCGGCGACCCGCCGAGCCAGCTCATAATCAACGGCACATGGTTCCTGCCCGTGGGGCCATCCTGGGCAGCCGTACTGAGGATATTTTTTGAAGAACTTCATGACAAGTGCAGGGATAAATATGAAATCAGCCCGGAAGAGATCGAGCAGATCGAAAAAGCTGTGGTAAACAGGACTAAAAAGTTATATCCGGGAACCGATCCCGATATGATTTCGGGCGACCTTAAGGAGATAGTTACCCTGGCGGTAAGTATCGCCACAAACCGGGATATTCCCGAGGGTACGCTCAATGGACTTGATATCGAAAAATACAGCAAATATATGACAGCTCCACACAGAATGGACCTGATGGTCGCTCCGATGACAGTTAACGGTATACGCGCCTGCCCGCTCGAATGCGCATGCTGCTATGCCGAAAGCGGAAGTGTTATGGACATAAGCGAGCCCTTGTCCACGGATGATTGGAAGCTGATAATAGACAAGTGCAGGGATGCCGGAATACCGATGCTCACCTTTACCGGAGGAGAGCCACTTACGAGGCGCGATATCGTAGAGTTGGTCCGCTATTCGTCATGGTTTGTGACACGCATCAATACGAATGCGTACCCGCTCACTCCCGAGCTGGCCTGCGCGCTCAGGGACGCCAGCCTTGACGGCATACAGATAACACTGTATTCGAGCGATCCGAAAATACACGACGGGTTGGTCGGCAAAGAAGGCGCATGGGAAAAGACGGTCGCCGGTATAAAAAATGCAGTTGCGGCAGGTCTCGGGGCAAGTATAAACACTCCGCTGCTCGATAAAAACAGGGATCTGGAAAGCACCATACGTTTCGCATACAGTCTTGGGATCCGCTGTTTCGGGTGCTCAAGCCTCATCCCGGCCGGCGGCGCCGTAGAACAGATAAACGCGGGCAAGGCACTTACTCCTGCTGAGCTCAAGGATATATTGAAGAAAGCTGTGGAGGTCTGCAACGAATTGAAATCGGACATTTCATTTACATCGCCAGGCTGGCTCAGTGCCGAAGAGATCGCCGGGCTTGGCCTTCCGAGCTCACCTGTCTGCGGGGCATGCCTGTCAAACATGGCCGTAGCGCCTAACGGCGATGTAGTTCCCTGCCAGAGCTGGGTAAGCGGCCAGACTTTAGGCAACATGCGCGCACAAACATGGAAGAGCATATGGAACAGCACAGCCTGCAGAAACATCCGCAGGAACTGTGCCGCAAGGCCTGTATGCGCGCTGAAGGAGGGCAGTGTGATATGAAGACGAATAAACGAACGCCGATGTCGAAGCAGATATCAGATTTCAAACGATTATCGGCGCTCCTGATCATAGCGGTTTTTCTGGTCTGCACAGTGATACCTGCCGCTGCTGCGACCCCGCCGGACATCATACATCAGATGACTGTTACCTTGACGCCCCAGCCGGACGGCAGCATCAACATAAAATATCATCTGGATTATGAAGCGACCACGGATTTTCCGGCAGATACGCAATATCTTGAAATAGGAGTACCTAACCCTGATTTTGTCATACTTGACTATTCTCCTGCTCCTCTCTTATCGGGCGCATCGGAAAACACAAACGGCGGTTCATGGGCGCACCTCGATTTTTCCAAGCTGCCCAAAGCGGGTGACCGTTTTGAACTGGACTTTACGATAATGCAGCGCTCAATGATAAACAATGCCGGCAACGATGTTTCGTTCCAGTTCAGACCGGGATGGTTCGATTTCGCGGAGATAAAGGAAATGAAGGTGATATTGGACACTTCCTCGCTGCAGTCGGCGGAATTGACCCCGCAGCCTGATGAGACCGGTTCGGGAAGCGCTGTCTGGATCACCGGTGACATGAAGACAGGTGAAAAGACGGATTTGTACAATGTCGTCTGTGCTCGCTCGTCCTTCTCCAAATTGGACGAAAACGATGTCGGAGGCAATGCATCGGGCAGTTCGGGCTCATCAGGCTATTCCGGAGGCCCGGGAAACGCCTCGTCGGGCGGGACCGGCAGTTACAGCAGCAGTTCGGGCGGCGGGGCCGTCGGGGTCATATTCTTCGTAGTGTTCATATTTATAGCAGTACTTTCAAGCTTCGGCAGATTTTCGGGAAGGCGCAGCTACATTAACGGTAGATATGGCGGCGGATACCGCGGCGGTATCTTCATCAACAATCCGCATAACTTCCACGGCGGAGGAGGCGGTCGTGGAGGCGGAGGCGGAGGAAGGCCATCGTGCGCCTGTGCCTGCGCCTGCGCGTGCGCGTGTGCGGGAGGGGGCCGGGTAGGCTGTGCAGAACGCGGTTACAAGGTGCTTTACTGGTTTATCCGCAACAGGTCGACAGTCTGCGGTTGCGAGGCTTGGCAGGAAGGCGGCCGGGAAACCGGGATCAAGGGCTGAAAAGCAACTGTTTTTCCGGTATGTGGTATAATTGCATTGCAAGTGCTACAGGCGCTTGCGATTTCCAAAGAGAACAAACCTTACAGCATGGAGCGCTTATGGATACAATGGATGAAAAAATGAAACTGATTCACGGAAGACCGGCAGTCAATGACCGTCTGCCAAAAGAAATCGCGACGTATGACCTGCTCGGCAATCTCGGTATACCGTTTGAAAGGGTTGACCACCGCGCCGCAGGGTCCTACGACGGCTGCGCCGACATAGAAGCCGTTCTGGGCGTTGAAATATGTAAAAATCTGTTCCTATGCACCCAGTCAAAAACGGAATTCTATCTGCTGATGATGCCCGGAGTCAAAAAATTCGTTACAAAGGATGTGTCCAGGCAGATAGGCAGTTCGCGGCTCTCATTCGCGGACGCCGGCTATATGGAAGAATTCCTGAATATCACGCCGGGCTCGGTCAGCGTGCTCGGTCTCATGAACGATACCGGACACAAGGTCAGACTGCTCATCGACAGGGAGATAGCCGAATCCGAATATGTTGGCTGCCATCCCTGCATAAACACGTCGAGCCTGAAAATAAGGACTTCCGACATATTGGAAAAATTTCTTCCGTATACTGGTCATAAGCCGGTCATCGTCGAACTGAGAGATCCGATCCGGGGCGACTCCTAAAAAGAAACGCGTGCTGAAAGCTTGCTGCTATAAAACGTATCTGTTTCCGAGGATATAATGTAAAGGCCGGCTTTAAAGTAAGGTGAACATTTTACTGCAGAGGTATCTCGATATGCATTTTCGTACCTTTACCGGGTGCCGAGTCAAGCGACATGCTTCCCCTGTTCAGTTCCAAGCGCTCGCGGATGCCCTGCAGTCCGAAGCCGCCCTTTAATTTGTCAAATTTTTTGGTTTTTAATTTTTCAACATCAAAGCCCTTCCCGTCGTCAGCTATGTCAAGCTTGATGTATGCCCTGGTAATTGTCAGCTTTATTTTGATATTTTCTGCCTCTGCGTGCTTTTTTACATTTGTAAGAGCTTCCTGAACTATCCTGAATAAGGCTGAAGTCAGATAATATTCTATCCTTGAGTCCTCGCCGGAATAAGAAAATCCAATATTGATACTATTTGAGACGGAGAAGGTTTCAATATACCTTTGAACAGCGCATATAAGCCCGTCGTCCAGATCGGAAGGCTTAAGGTCGTAAATAATAGTCCTTATCTCATTAACCACAGAATGGGTTGAACCGTTGAGGCTGCTCATTTCGGATGTAAGCCTGTCCATATTTCCGTCAGATAAAAATTTCTTGCACAATTTAACCCTGAAAGAGAGGTTAACTGCGGATTGCGCAAGGCCGTCGTGGATTTCACGCGCTATTCTTTTTCTTTCCTCTTCGTGGGCCTTCATGATTTTCCTGCTGAGAAAAATCAACTGGCTGTTCTGCTGTTTATATTCCTGCAGCAGGCTCTGCATATCCTTGTAAAGCTTGCTGTTTTCCAGCGAAACTGCAGCCTGTCCGGCAAGAGAGCTCATAATCAGTTCGTCTTCATCGGTAAAAGAAAGAATCTCATCGGCGGCATTTTTTTGGCGGTAATCTATTATGGTATCCCAGGACTTCTTTTTGTTGATCAGCTGAATAACACCTGTTATATCATTATCATGGTTTTTCATGGGTATGGACAGTACTGATTTTGTACGATAACCTGTATTGAGGTCAAAACTTTTGTTGTGTTTGTACTCAACTTCATCGCCAATTATATAAGCATCATTTATCCTGTGGGATTCTCCAGAGATAACCGTAAAGCCGAATATACTTTTTTTTGATACAGGTACGGCAAAGTCCTGCAGGCTGATCGCCATGCTTGTATTCCTTGCAATTGCAAATTTAAGAAGCTTCCCTCGAGTTGAGCCGTTTCTGATATGGGACCAGTCACCTGATTTTTTATCTACAACGATATATATTGTACCTGCATCTGCTGAAGTAAGCTTCATACTGCTGTTTATTATTTTTTCAAACAGCTTCATAGTATCCTTTTCGGATGAAAGGGATATGCCTATGCCATTAAATTCCTTTAAAATATCATATAGCATTCAGGCCTCCATTACCGCTTCAGCTGCGCATTCATAAGTACGATTTTAACAGAATCTATTGGATTTATCTTTTTACATTAATTCGCCGATAAATATAATGATTAGACCTAAGCAATTACAGTATACGACAAATTTCTTCCTTTTACAATCATACAAAAAAGTACAGGTGAGGATTTTGATTTGCTTTAACTGCGGACTTAAACTCAATAGTGAAAGTGATAGTGAATGTCGGTTCTGTGGGGTTAAATTCGCGGGCAGGTGTTTGGCATGCGGCTTTCCGAATCCTCAGACTGCAAGGTTCTGTTTTAATTGCGGTAGCAGGATTTCAGATCCCGAACGGTTAAGCTCTGTTGAAAATTTCGGAAAACTGGCTGAAAGCAGAAAAAATGCAGCCGTTATGTTTGCAGATGTTTCCGGGTTTACGGCGCTTTCCGAAAAACTTGATCCGGAAGAGGTCCGCGAAATCATCAATGAATGCTTCAACTACATAACCAGCCCGGTTTACGAGCTGGGCGGCACTATCGACAAGTATATCGGCGATTGTGTAATGGTGCTTTTCGGCGCCAGATATACGCATACCGACGATGCTAAAAGAGTAGTAATGTGTGCAATGAAAATGATGAGCCTTGTTCAGGAATTTTCGACAAACATGCTCTCTTCAAAAGGAGTCAGACTGAATTTATCCATAGGAATTAATTACGGTCTTGTTGTCACGGGGGGTGTAGGGAATTACTTCGACCGGGACTATACAGTAATGGGCGATATAGTTAACACAGCTCAAAGGTTGCAGATCAGCGCGGGAGAAGGGGTAATACTTGTTTCGGAATCAGTGTATACGGAAACCAGGGACAAATTCGAATATTCGGAACCGATTGAAGTTAAAGTCAAGAATAAGGAAAAACCGGTCAGATGCTACAGTCCCATGAGAATAAATTCAGAGTATTTCTACGACAATGAGCTTTCTTTTATTGAAAGAGAGAAGGAAATAGGAATATTGAACACGATTTTCAATGAAGCTCAAAATACAGGACTGAAATACGCATTTATTACCGGCGAGGCGGGCCTTGGAAAGACAAGACTTTTAAAGGAATTTACATATAAATTGGGTAATGATCTGAAAAAGGTTTGGGTGGAATGTAATGCCATTTCCCAGAACAGGTCCTACAGCCTGATCTCAGGGGTACTGGCAGGTATTATGAATATAAATTCCATGGACAGCGGGAATATGAAAAAGCACAGGCTCATTTCCTTTCTGGACTATATTCTTTCAGATTACACTGATGAAGAAATAAAGCACAACTATGATTTTTTGGGGCTTCTTATGGGCCTTGAACGGGATAGTGAATTTCAGAGCATTTTTGAATCAATGAATTATGAAAGCATACTCCATGAGATATTGAAGCAGCTGGCACTATTTTTCACAAACCTTTGCCGGAAACACAAGCTGATGCTGATCATAGATGATGTGCACTGGGCGGACAACGGTTCCATCCAGATATTGAACGACCTAATACCCATGATCAGGGATTCAAAAGCAGTGTTTATATTTTCCTCGAGATACGAGCTGAAATCATTTCTAAAAGCAGAGGCGGACGGCATGGTTAATCTGAAATTGAACGCCCTTTCCAGAACCGGTGTCAGAAGCCTCGCCTGTGCTCTTTTGAATTCCGAAAATATGGATGACCGGCTTTTCAATTCAGTACTTAAAATCACTAAGGGCAATCCTTTATTTATTAAGGAATTGCTGTCCAATATCAAAAGGAATGGTAATTATACAGTTAAAGAAGGGCAGGCATCTATTGATGAAAAAGAACTTGACATGATGCCTGAAAATATTCAGAAGCTGATAAGCTCCAATATATCTACTCTTGACGGGACAAGCCTTAAAATATTGCAGGCTGCTTCAGTTATCGGGAAGGAGTTTTCATACTCTCTGGTAAACTACCTTCTGGACAATGCCATAACCAGTGAAGACATTGCTGGAATCCCGGTCCAGATGAACCTTATCGAACTTAAATCGACTCATACTTCATCCAGAAATATAGATAAAACATACGAGTTTGCTCATGAAATAGAGAGAGAAGTAATTTACGACAGCATACTCAACAAGGATAAGACGGAGCTTCACAAAAAAATCGGTAAATATCTTGAAACAACCTACTCAAGGGATATTGAAAACTATTACGAAACTATATGTATTCATTTTAGCAAGGCCGGAATGTACAAAAAAGCGGCAGATTACTATTTCAAGGCTGCTCTTAAGCTGAAGGGCGGCTATGATCTCAACGGCTCGCTGGAGTATTTCGACAGGTTCCTGGAGCTTGCCGATGCATGGCACGATCGTGAAAAATCCTCCGACAACCGGGTATTTAATGCCTACGAAGAAAAGGGCCATATATATATTATCAAGGCCAATTATGAAGAAGCCCTGGAACAGATGTACAAGGCTCTGGATCATGCAATACTGCCGGATGAAATTAATCATACAAAAATGCAGATCGCCGAAGTTTACAAGGATATGGGAAAGCTGGCCGATGCAGCACAGATTATTGACGAGCTGGAGCCAGGTATGCGTGAAGACGGCTTCAATTACGGGAAATGGCTGCAGCTGAAATGCAACATACTTAGGATAAAAGGGGATACAGGCGCTCTATCACTTGCAAGGAAGGCAGAGAAGGCTTTATTGAAAACAGGCGATTACAGGAGCCTTTCCGAGACTATGAAGCATGCCGGTATGATATATTTCATCAAGGGCGATATCGACAATGCCCTTTCGTACATGAGCAAATCATACAAATATGCTGAGAAGAACAAACTGCTTGAAATAATGGCAAGGGTATCGGGCGATCTTGGTATCATATATCACTCAACAGGAATGATATCAAAAGCTCTGGAATCCTTTAACAAATCTCTGGACATTTCTAAAAAGCTTTCCTATCAGAGAGGTGTAATAGCCGCATGTATCAACCTGGGTATATTGTACCTGTATAATGGATTTTTCGTATCGGCCCGGAATTTATTTGACGAATCCCTCGAAATATCAAAGGAAATAGGTTCGAAGCTTTATGAATGCGCAAGCCTGACAAATCTGGGTGACATAGCCTATGAGACCGGTGAATTTGAAACGGCACAGGAATGTTACAAGGATTCTCTCGATCTTGCAAGGATTTTAAGGGCACCGGTAGAAGAAGGTGTCAATTATATCGGCATTGCAAGGATCTATTTGAATTATGAAAGGTATAGGGAGGCTGCAGAATTGATAGAGTCCGCCCGTGGCCTGTTTGAAGAGACGGATGAACTTGTCAGCCTTGGCGACTGCCATATGTACGAAGGCTTCCTGGAACAGCAGACAGGCAGCTATGATTCGGCACTGGAGCATTATGACAAGGCAGCAGCGATATTCAACGAATGCAGAAATGAGACGAAAATGCTGAAGACAATGAGGTATAAGGGCAGCCTTTTTCTGAAAAAAGGCCTTTATGAGGATGCGCTCCGATTGTTTGAGGCTGCAATTTCCAGTGCCGAAAAGCTGGCATGTGATTATGAGTCTGCAAAATGCTGGTTTGGCAAGTACAAGATATTAAAGGCTAAAGGCTATGATGCCGAAGCTGCTGCTACCCTTGAAAAGGCTGCGGCATATATAAAGAAGGTGGACGCCTGCCGCTGGACCGATATAATAACAGACAGCAAAAATAGTAATATGGCCCTATAATTTCCTTGTAAAATAGGTACTTCATACCATTTTTATGAAAGCCGGACATGTAGTAAAATATTACTGGAAGTAATTAAGACCGATTTAATATGGAGGTGTAGTATGTTTAAGAAGTTAACTGTTATTCTTGTACTGCTGATGTTTATGCTTTCAGCTATCCCGGCATATGCCTTAGAACAGGGCTCTGCCGACGTACAAAAGCCGATTATTTACGAAAGTACAATAACCGTTGATGAAAATGGAGGAGTTTATAAAGTAGGGTTTGCTACTGTTAAATTCCCCAAAGGTTTTATTGATGATAACCAACTTCCCATTACAGTGAAAGTGGAAATTTCAGCAGCTGATGGTGTGCCCGGCATACAATTTTCTCCGGATATACCGGCTTTCAACAAGGATGTAACAATAATGGTCCACAAGTATGAAGGGTTGCTGTATGACAGTACTTCAGGACAGAACATACAGGTTGATCTGGAGAATCAGAAAATTTCGGTTAAACATTTCTCACGGTATGCATTTTCATAAGATTAGCTGTTAAAATGGGCCTCCTTGACGTTAAGTCCAGGAGGCCTTTTTGAAGGTTTATTCAAGGTTTTTCCGGATAAACGGCAAATACGGCGGTGTAAGATATGGCATTTTTTTATTTATTACTGGGGCATCTTATTGGTGACTTCGTATTACAAACAGATAAAATTGCAGAAAATAAGGGCAGACGCTGGAAATGGAACTTATTGCATGTCCTTGTCGTCACTTTTTGCATCCTGGTCTTTTCATATAGCTTCGGTATTCCGTTAATTTTTCTTGTCTTGTTAAATGGCGTTGTGCACTTTGTCCTTGATTTTCATAAGAAAGATATAATGGGCATTTTGCATTTATCAGAGCTGCAAGGCTTTCTATTTGACCAGCTTCTGCATATTCTGCTGCTCTTTTTGGTTTCACAGGCAGCGGATTACGGAACTAAGCAGCTGCTTGATTTTAAAACGGTCAGGCTTCTTATTGTTCTTGCCCTTGTGACCTCCTTCTCGGCAGTCCTTACCCAATTTATATTATCCGCTCTGTTTCCCCGTACGGACAACAGCTTTTTTAAAGATGGTGAAAAGCATGTAGGCATACTCACCAGGCTTTATGCAGCAGTTGTTTTTTATCTGTCCTTTGTTATTTCGCCTTATTATCTTCTACTTCTTGTGGTTGCGGCAGTACTCTTTTTAATGCAATTCAAACTGAAATGGAATAAATGGATGAGCCATTCACACCTTTTGATCAAGCTCCTGCTGGATACAGCTATTTCAGCTGTCTGTATGTCACTTATAATCTTCTGAACAACCCTGATGCTTTTACGCCCTCAGTGCAAAGCTTGTCAGTGGTGATGGTTTATAATTTCCTCACCGATCCATGACCGCCGAAGATCCTGAAACCGTTCTTCCCCACGCTGTCGATCAGCTTGAAAACTTCGCTGCGCATGTTCGCCGCGCAGCTCGAATTGGTATTGACGCTCGTCATGAGATAAGGCGCAAGTGAATTGAATTCGGCTCTTTCCTCCGACAGGCCGTCTATATTGACATATATGTCCCCGGTGAAGATCATCCGATATTTTCTGCACAGGAAGACCATCTCACCGAAAAGATGACCGCCGCTTCCCTCGTATACTTCCAGCTCGATACCTCCGAAATTGACTGTGTCAATATGCAGAAGTTCTTCATGCTCCTTCGGCACTTCATGGCCTATGATACGGAACCTTTCGGGTATAGGCGGCGTATAGTCCGTTATTATCCTGCTCAGTTTGCTGTAACCTATGAAGAAATTGTTCAGTTCCCTGTAATCAGGCTCGCCGTTGAATTGCCTGATCAGGCTGTCCGCACTTTTTTGATTCAGAAAGATACCCGCGTCCCTGAGAACGGACAGCAGACCACAGTGATCCACGTCGGCATGGGTCACAAGTATGCTTTTCCTGCGTTTGTCAAAGTCAGGGAACAAATTGTGGAATATCCCGAGCATTTCGTCGGCATAAACCGCGAAGCCCGTGTCGATAAACAAAAGCTCGTCCGTTTGTTCAAATATATACGTATTGCTGCCACAGGGCGGTTCGATCATATGGAGCCTGATATCCGGACTTATCTCGCAGCTGTTGATATCCGCGTTAAAGCTTTCTCCTTTATGCGAGGAAACGAATTCCGCAAAGCGCCTTATGTAATTGAATACCTTTTCGGGGTTTTCGCCTTTGTCCTGCAGCATCTGCAGGCTCCTATTGGCCTCGGATATGAACTCCATCGTCTTTTCCATGCTGAGTCCGAGCAGCTTTTGTATGTCGTTGCCAAGCCGAATATAGAAAATCGTGTTGTCCAGTGTATTTTCAAGATTGTTGTAATTGATTACATCAACCTGATACAACTCGCTTATATCATCCAATATCAGCTTTATCATATCGGGGTTCCCCATCAGCAGCCCCATTTTGAAGTTCTGGTACGTCGTGCCGTTCGCATAGGAATTCATGTACGATATATTGATATCGTATCGCTCGAGTATCTTCAGCACCGGATAGACGCCGCCCGGCTCATCCTTGATCTTGATTTCTATAACGATGACTCTGGAGTCCTCGAGTGAATCGTTCAGGTACCCTATGCTCGCCAATTCCCCTGCGATCCTGTCGAGGTCTTCCTGTTCCGCTTCGACATCGATGAACAGTGTTCTGACGTCGATAGCCTTATTATAGCTGACACGGACTATATTGCCGTGATTTCTCATTATGATTTTGGATGCAAGCATGAATGACCCCGGTTTGTCCGGCATCCTGGTCACATATATCTGTTTTTTCATTTCTCTCCCCTTTATTATATTATACCTCTTATGCTGCCGGATAGTTATTGAAAAGGTGAAACCCGAGTAAGGGAAAAAAACATAACTTATTCAGAAATTGACCAGGATTTGAATAATGATGGGGTAAAAGTAAAAATAAGTAAAAAAAGGAGATAGCTACTACTTTAATTTTAATCTAAATTAATGAGAACATAAAAGGGGCTGTCTCATAATAAACTTTGAGATAGCTCTTTTGACGAAAAAACACAAAATGCGCTGCAAACATTTAAATTCTCAACTATTTTTGCTGATATGAACATGTTGAGTAGACATCGTCTTTTATCATAGAATACATTTTTACATGAGTACTGACGTAATATACCCTCAAAATGCATACCTGATTTCTCCATAACTCTTGCGGATTATGTCATTTAGCTTTCAGTATTATACTTGTTGTTCACAAAAATAATAGATTTACATAATGTATAACATAGTTCTTTACTGTAAATAAATTTAGGAGGTAGATATAAATATGTATGGCAATGATGATAGGCAATTTGGAGGTTTTCCCGGTGGAGTCGGAGGACCCGGAGGATTCGGAGGATTGGGCGGTGTGTTCTAAAACCGAATTCCATTTTTACCGGTATGCAGTCAAAAGTCTGATGCAAGCGATAAGGACGGCTCGAATTTCGGGCCGTTTCTCATAAGCCTTATTCTACATTACCTGACAAGCATGAAGCATTGATATTACTCCATGATTGTATTTGTCTGTCCAAGTGCCTGTTTAAGGCCATAAGCTAATCTTTCAGGATTATCTACAGCCCAAAAATGGAGGAAAAGCAATCTGGGTGACTCATAAAGCATATGGTTGTGAATGGCAGTAATAGTAATACCATATTGTTTTAGCGTTCGAACAACCGGATTCACCTCATTGGCAATCAGGACAAAGTCCCCTGTAGTAGCAGCTATTTGACCTTCAGCCTGAAGATTGATTGCTTGAGAAATTCCCATACTCGGTGGTATTTCTACTCCAAACTCTTTTATTGCGTCGGCTCTGGGATATGAAAACTGGATTACTTTGCCGATACGGGTGCCTTTCTTTCCCATAATTCCTTCAACTGTGCTCCAAAACTCCTGCGGTAAGGTCTGGCTTGCTGGATGATCTGTAAGTGGAGTTTGGGTTACGGAAATAACATTTTTTACGCCCTGCGCTATCTTTATTGCATCTCCTATACCAAAGATGTGTAAATACATAATCCGGGGCAATTCATTAAGCAGGTGATTGTGTAGAGCTGTTATTTCAAAACCATTTGCAATCAGCTGTAAAATAACCGGATCAATTTCACTCTCCAGAAGGACAAGATCACCCATCACCATGCTTTGATTGCCTACCTGATGAAAAGCCATCCAGGAGGTAAGAGCAAGCTCTGGCTCAATTGAAATAGGTCCAATACTTACTTTTAAGTCATAACGAGGAAATGTGAACTTTAAAACTCCATCCTGCATAGTACCTTTTTTGCCAATTATCTTCTCAATTGATTCCCGATTTATGGGATTTTGAACTTGAGCAGGATAGTCAGGTACTGAAGCATGGTTTACTCCTGCTAATGGATAAAGCGGATCAATCGGTTGAAAACTCTTCTCTATAGGGCCATTAAGCTTTTGTCCAGTATAAATGAAATATGGACAAAAGATATTATTTGCTTGTGCTAATCTCTGTACAGTTATACCAAACCGTTGAGCAATATTCTGTAATGAGTCACCAGACTGTACTGTATATAAGATTGACATTCTTTTACCTCCTGGAAACACAAATAACGACTAACCACTTTATTTATTTTATGTCAATTTGATAAATTAGTTACCAGTAAGGAAGCACGTTTAGATAAAGTTATTGATCCGCATCTCCGCTATTCCGGGTCGTTACTTTACCTGATATCATAATTGTGAAGATCGGTTGACACCTTGATTTTATGGTATATATTGCTTCTCGATATTTGTAACCACCCCGTTGTTAATGACAATCCAATATAGAGAGACGTCTTGAAGCTTATTAAGACTGGTTAAACTCATTCATACTTACTGCTTTGGGTTGGCAATCATCCCAATATATTCTATTTGTATAATCGTATTGGATTCTTATACTGCATAATACCCTCCCTGATTACTATTCAATTATATCGCTGCAAACGTTTGAATTCTCGACTATTATTGCTGATATGTTCATAATGTATATTAGTAAAAAGCTGATTTAGTCGGGAGATACGACCTTTAACCCTACTATTCCAACCACTATAAGCCCAACACAAATTGGCCTTATTATATCAACAGGCTCTTTAAACAATATTATTCCTAAAATTACAGTACCAACCGTACCAATTCCAGTCCAAATAGCGTATGCTCTGCCTAAGGGAAGACTCTTTAACGCCAACGATAAAAAATAAAAACTTGCTATCATTCCCACAATCGTAAATATGCTTGGTATAAGCTTTGTAAATCCCTGCGAGTACTTTAGCCCCACAGCCCACCCCATTTCAAACAGACCTGCCACAATCAATATTAGCCATTTCATAAGTTACACTCTCCTTGAAATAATTAAAATAAAAAAGCCATAGTGATATTTCAAAATATCTCCCAGGCTTTTATCCTTCCGTGAACACAATAAATTGTGAGTTTTATCTTGGACCAGACCAGTAATTTATTTGTAACTGCGGAACCCTATAAAACTTTTAACTATTAAAATTTTATTTAGCACTCGAATAATAGCAAAAAATATATCGTTAGTCAATAAGCACTTCGGTCATCTTCCTGTTCTGCCGTCCCAGTAGCATCCGCCGTCTCGGACGATCCTGTCTGCTCTATTTGCTCCGTTCGTACTGTTTGCTCTGTTTGTTCCGCCAGTTTTTCCCCTACTTCCGGTTTATCGGCCAATTCCTTTGAGGCCTCCGTGGAAAAACCGGATCTATTACCAGATGTGAGGGTAATTCCGGGCTTGAGGATACTTCCTGCAATCAACGTTCTTCTTGAATATCTGGCCTTAAGCCGCATCACCAGGTAGATAGCGGTGAACAGCACAACCAGTGAAATTCCTGCAAACAGTCCGGACGCCTGTCCCGGTATGAAAGGCATGCTTAGCATGGCAATAACAAGCATTACAAGGACTGCCCACGTCGTATATGGATACCCCGGCATCTGGCACTTTCCGTCGGGCGGGCAGCCAAAGCGCTTTCGGTAGCGAAGCTGCGTAGCCATGATGGATGCGTATGTGAAAAGTAGTGCAAAGCCCCCGGAGCTTATAAGAAACAGGTATACCCTCGGCAGCAGCAGCCCGAGGCCAAGCCCAGCCAGCATGGCCAGACCCGAAAACAATATCCCCCTGTAGGGAACTTCGTTCTTATCCTTGAGCCACACGGGCGCATGGCCTTCATCGGTTAAAGAGCGTATCATCCTGCCGAGGCCGAACATTGCCGCAAGCATCGTGGATAATATCGCAGTGACCAGTACGGCATTAAGAGCCGTTCCTGCCCAGGTCACACCCTGTCTGGCAAGAGCCGCCACCATCGGGCTCATATTTTCACCCAGTACCGCCGTGGGAACGAGCGGAAGTATGGCCAGAGCAGTCAGTATATACAGGCTGATGAGGCTCAATACGGTACTTCTGATAGCACGCGGGACGATCTTTCTGGGATTTTCCGCTTCCGAGGCGGCAAGGCCGATCACTTCAAAGCCTGAGTATGCAAACATAACTATCAGCATGCTACCGGCGATTCCTTTCAAACCGCCCGGCATCACAGGTTCTCCTGCCAGCGCGCCGATGCCCACGGCCCGCGTGCCCGGAAACAGGCCGATGACCAGAAGCAGCGCAAATATTATGAATGAAACGATCGTAATAAGTTTTATCGCGGCAAGGCCGCTTTCAAGCTTGCTCAGCTGTCTGGCTCCAAGAAGGTTGAGCAGGGTGACTCCAATGATAATAAGGCTGCCGAGCAGCGGCAGCGACAGGTTCGGGATCCATTTGCGCACCAATATCGATATGGCGGTAGCTTCGCTCGACATGGCAAGTATCATTCCCGACCAATAGACCCATCCGACTACGAAACCCGCGCCGGGGCCGAAGGCCTGCGCGGCGAAAGCCCGGAACGAACCTGCCCCCGGATTCGCCACTGTCATTTCCGATAATGCGTAAAGTATGAAATATACAAGTATGCCTGCCAGCGCATAGTTTATTATGACGGAAGGACCCGCGGCGTGTATCGCCACCGAGGTGCCGAGGAAAAACGAGCCTCCTATGACCGTCCCCAGTGACATCATTGTAAGCTGCCACGCCGACAAACCTTTTCGTTTCTCCATATCAGGATATCTCCATAATGATTTTACGGATTATTATCCCTCAATGAAAAAAATAAATTCCACCTGAACGTCTCGTCCGGGTGGAACCATGGTCGTAATTACTATTTATATTTTTGTCCGGCGCTTCCGGCTAACTGCCTGCATATAACTTTGGCCTTATCCCTTACAGACTGACTCCCACACGCCTTCACTTACGCGCCTTAACTTACGCGCCTGTACTTACACGCCTTCACTTACGCGCCGACCCTTATAAGTTCGACGGGGAATCCTATAAACAAGCCCGTTTCCAGTACCCCCGGTATGCTCTTCAGATCCTTTTCCGCTGTCGTTCCAATTTCATTGAACATTACATCCAGTATGAAGCAGCCGTTTTCAGTGATGACAGGGCCGTCCTTCCCCTTTGCAGGGCGCAGTTTGACACTTGAAACATCAAACTTCACAAGCTGCGATTTTACGTACATCAAAGCGTCCTGCCAGACTTCAACCGGCACGGGGAAATTGCTTCCGAGCCTCTCGACTATTTTTGACTCATCCACCATTATATAATTCTTCGGCGCGCTGCTCATCACAAGCTTTTCGTTAAACATCGCCCCACCGCGGCCTTTTATGAGCCTTAGCTTCGAGTCGACCTCGTCGGCTCCGTCAAAAGTCCAATCGGGTTTTTCATCATTCAGTGATGCGACTGGGATACCCAGTTCATTACATATGAAACGAATCTCTCGTGAAGTCGGTATCGCACGGATAGAGAGATGCTCGTTCTTCACCCTTGCGGCGATCTCCTTCACAGCCAGGAAAGAAGTAGAACCCGATCCAAAACCTATTACGTCGCCATTTTTGACTTTTGCCGCAAGCGTCTTCGCTACTTCGAGCTTCTGATCATAATTTGCGATCTCGCCGGACCAGTTGAGAAAACCATATAATTTACTGTCCCAATTCATACTTATTGTCTCCGATTTCTGATTTGTTAAAGTAAGTTTATTAGTTTACACTTTTCTTAATAATTATGATTCATTGAGACATGCCCGTCAACCTTTTTTTGGCCAGGTACGGCTTTTTCTGACGGCGTTTTCTGACGGTTCTTTCTAACCGCGTTTTTCGAGACGACCCTCCAGCTAATTACAATAATCAGCGGCCGAAGATCGCCACAGTCTGGCTGCCTAGTGTAAAGCCTCCGTTCTTCCACTCAAGGATGTTCTGGAAATATCCGAGCCCGTCGGCATGATACCTTCCCGAGATTTGCTGGAAGGCCAGCAGTTCATAAATCCTATCGCCGTCAAAGTCCACAGGGTACAGGACGCTGAGCGGGTCCACCCAGCCGCTTATCGGAGCCTTCAGTTTGCCGCTGCTGTCGTATATCTCATTGAGGTAGTCCCGACCCTTGTATGTCAGATCGATGACGTATCTCATATTGTTTTTCCTGCTCAAGGCCTCCACCCGGTAATTATCCATGTAGGTGACGTCATATTTGTACTGATCGTTATATACGTCCGAGTCAAAAATAAGTTTAGGTATATTGCCTGCAAAGGAATAAACGTAATCGAATGTAAAAGCGCCGCTGCCGCCTGAATTTATACTCACAAGTATATCGGCAATGCGGTCTCCGGTAAAATCGGCCAGAAACAGTGCCGGGGCGTAACCGGCATTATTGCGCAGCGGAATTGCAGTCGTCCTGCCTGTCGAGCCGTCCTGGATCACAAGCGTGATATTCTGGATAAACGGTGAATCCGGTGTTTCCGTGCCGGTCAGAAATACGTTGTCGGGGATCCCGTCACCGTTGACGTCCCCCTGAGCAGAAGCCGCAATAAAAGGAGATGCTCTGTTCGTTGAATAAAGATACATAATGACACCCTTTCAAATCAATATCATGTAGTATAATATGTGCCGGGACGTCTTGATGCCCATGCGTAAATACCTTATGAACGGCATGATAACGCGTAAACTGCATGATAACCCGTAAACGGCATGATAACGCGTAAACTGCATGATAACCCGTAAACTGGTTGAGCTATGGACAATGCCAGAGTTAATGGTATAATGATAGAAGTTTGAATATAAGAAAGAAGATACTGATGAAGAACAGTTTTAGCGACCTCGGCATTTCGCCTCCGATATTGAAAGCCATAGAAGATATGGGCTTTGAAGAACCTACTGAAGTACAGCGCAGGGCTATCCCGCATATTCTGAACAAGGAAGACCTCATCGTGATGTCCAAAACGGGCAGCGGGAAAACGGCCGTTTTCGGCGTTTCAGTACTACAACTGACGGATCCTGACGCCCCCGGGCCCCAGGGACTTATCCTCACACCAACACGTGAACTGGCCGTGCAGGTCGATGGCGACGTCAGGCAGCTGGCGGCGCATCTGAAGCATAAAACCGCGGTTCTGTACGGACAGCACAGTATGAACACTGAAATACAGAGTCTGAAAAAAGGTGCAACGATAGTGACCGGTACTCCCGGACGTGTGTATGACCATATACAGCACGGCAACCTGGTAACGAAGAATATTCGCTTCGTGGTACTTGACGAAGCTGACAGGATGCTTGACATGGGCTTCCTCGAGCAGGTCGAGAGGATTATAAAGACCGTACCCAGGGACAGGGTCACGCTGCTTTTTTCCGCTACGATCCCTCCAGAAATCAAAAGGATCTGCAGCAGGCATATGAAGGACCCTGAAATGATCGAAATAGAATCCCAGACATTGACGGTCGATACGATACAACAGGTTTATTATCGTGTGGACCATAGTGAAAAAAACACCCAGCTCAACAGGCTGCTCCTGTATGAACAGCCTGAAAGCTGCCTTATATTCTGCAATACAAGGTTCGCCACGGACAGGGTGCAAAAATTCCTGACGCGCAAGGGTTACGCGTCCCAGGCGCTGCATGGAGATATCCCGCAGGGCAGGCGCATAAAAACCATAGACCAGTTCAAGCATGGAGAATTCCACATACTGGTGGCGACGGACGTAGCGGCTCGCGGACTTCAGATCGATAATCTTTCGCTGGTGATAAACTATGACGTTCCGGTGGAAAAAGACAGTTACGTGCACAGAATCGGTCGTACCGGAAGGGCGGGGAATTCAGGCCGCTCCATTACTCTGGTCACAAGCGACGATATTATGAGCCTTTATGAGATCGAAGAGCATATCGGAACGATGATAGAAGAGGGCGCCCTGCCGTCGGATGCCGAATGGAACGAAAGAAAAGCCCAGGCCGACAAGTGGATCGAGGCAAATGCGCTCAGTGAGAAACACGCCGGGACATCTGAGGAGTCTTCGCCCCAAAAGCGCCGCAAGCCCCATGGCAAAGCGGAGACAGGCAGGGTGTATTCGGGGCCGCAAAGAAAGCAGAATACGTCGGAAGCAGCCGGTCAGCAAAAGCAAAGGGCAAAACAGAGCAAACCGCCCATTGAAGTGCACAAACAGACAAGAGGTAACCGAAATAATATCCCGGCAGCTTCAGTACAGCAGGACAGGAAAGACAGGAAGGCAGGTCCGGACATAGAAAGGACAAAAGCCGACTTATCTGGTACACCCGGTTATACAAACAGACCCGGTCATACAAACAAACCCACTCATATAGACAAACCCGCACAGTCCGGCAAAAGCTCCGCAAAAGCTTCAACGCCCGCTGCTTTGGCTTCAACGCCCACTGTTCCGGCGTCCAAACAGCAGGTGCGTGTTTCCGGAGACATGTCCAAGACTTCCGGGCAACCGGTCAAAACCGGCGTGGAACCGACAACACGTAAGCCCGACACAGGTCCTAAATGGCAAAGCTATGATCAGCTTACCAAGGCTGTTCCAAAAAAATCATTGCTGCAAAGAGTATTTGGAAGGATCACAGGAAGGTAATACCGTATATTACCTTCCCTTTTTGTTAATGATTTACGGCCGTTGTTTAGGCTTCGCGCCTCCGGGTATTTATAAAAAGCAGCGGTTCTATTTCTTGATTTTCCGGGTATAATTTGATAGATATCGTACGGGAGGGTACATATGTCCAGGATTTGGTATTTTGTTGCGGCGCTGATCGGCATGGGCATGCACTCTTCAGGCATGGTCCTTCAGAAGAAAGGCATGGACCGCCTGGATCTTAAGCAACTGAGAAAATTTAAAATCAGTCGTGATTTTTTGATATGGTTCGCAGGAATACTGCTGGCATACGTAATATCTGTATTACCGACCGGTATCGCATCCAAAGAGCTTTCGCCCCAGATAGTATCTTCCATATCAGGGCTCAGTATAGTACTTGTTATTGTGCTTTCGCATTATTTCCTCAGGGAAAGCATTTATTTTTCTGATATCGTTTTTTCGGTCATAATAATACTCAGCATATTCGGTATAAGCGTTTCCAGAGACCTGACCTCCGGTTTCCGCATGGACACCGGCGCTCTGTATCTTTTGATCCTTGCCCCTTTCATCCTGTTGATACCGGCCCTCGATAAAAAAGCCGACAATCAGACTAAAACTATCCTTTTGTCGGCTTTTTCCGGTCTGACCAGCGGGCTTTCCTTCGTCCTGCTCAACATAGCGGTCAAAAGTGCGGGGGGCTCGTTTGCAGGGATATTCAGAACCGTCTATACATACGAATATACTATCGTAGGTTTCTTTTCAGGCTTTTCGATGCAGGCTGCGTACAAGTTCGGAAATATCATCAACATCGCTCCCGTACAGGTATCCCTAAGCGTTATATTTCCGCTTATCTGCTCCTATTTCGTCTTTCACAAGCACATTTCCTTCGTTCAGGATCTTCTGATCATTGTAGTCGGCTTCTGCTGCTGGGCGATACTGAGAAAACACTGACCCGTCCCGGATTATGCGTTTATTGTTTCACCGTTTTTCCTTCCGTTGGCGATAGCACGTGCGGCCGACCTGACAGCGGACTTTTTATAATCGTTGTTCCAGCGGTTGATCCCGATGTAGTCGAATATTATCGCACCGGTATGGCGGCAGAAACGGTCGATCTGTTCGAGGCAGCTCAGCAAGCCGTTGCCCGATCCACCCGGTGAAGCAACTATAAGGACCTGCTTGTCACGCAGAACTCCGCTATTGTTGAATTCACACCTGCGCAAACGATCGATAAAGCTTTTGAGGGTTTCGGACATCTCGCCCCAGTAAACCGGAGTGGCAATTATAATGGCATCGCTTGCCCGGATGCGGTCTCTGAATCCGTTAAAGCCGTCGTTTCCGTAGCGGCAGTAATTCTCATTGCGGCATGTGCCCCAGCCGCTGTTGCAAACCTGGCAGCGTATCAGCTTGCTGTCGCAAAGCCTGATCTCATCTACCTCTGCACCGCCCTCTATCGCGCCGAGCCTGGCCTCTTCGATGACTGACTGGCAAAGGCCGTCGGTTTTCGGGTTACCTGACAAAATACAAATTTTCATGATATCATCTCTCTAATCAATTATCTTTATTTATAAGTATATGATTTATAACGGACTGCTGCAATTACCGGTTTATTAAAATATAACGCTCCCGATTTGATTATCCGGAATTGTCCAAAAAACCGCGCGCTTCATTCAGATTTTCAATTATCTTCGTTTCCGCCGCCTCTTCGATTTCTGGCCTTTTTACATTCGGGCTTTCAAGTGTTCCGCCCATCTCGCCTATTATCCGCTTCACCTTATGTGCCTCAGTCTCATCGGCTTCGACTATGACCTTGCAGTTGATGTCGGCGATCTCTTCAAATCCACCCATACCGTTGACCATAGGGCTTGCCGCAAGCATCGGCGCCGTATCCGTAGCCGAGCCTGCCAGCGCCGAATCGAGCACGACACCTGAAAGGCTTATTCCCGCCTGGGTCCCGGGGACATTTCTTTTACCGTTGCCACCGGAACCGAAATGCTCGTTAATGTCTGCGACAGCATTTGAAAAACCTGAGTTTTTAAGCTTATCCACAGCCAAATTGGCCGTCTTCAGATCTTTGAAAAAACCTTCGATTTTCATAAAAGTATCCCTTTCCAAGTTAGTCAGGTTAATGTATAGAGCTATATTAACCTTATGGCCCCGGAAGTATTCGAAGGCGCTGTCACCTGAGCAATAAAGCGGCGGGTAGCACGGTTAATCCTGCAGCATCTTTTTCCCGCCCATGTACATTTGAAGCGGTTCAGGAATATTAACAGTTCCGTCCGCGTTCAGATTGTTTTCCAAAAAAGCGATCAGCATACGGGGCGGTGCGACTACAGTGTTATTCAGGGTATGAGCAAAATAGTTCCCTTTTTCTTTGTTCCTGATACGGATATTAAGACGACGCGCTTGTGCATCGCCCAGATTGGAGCAGCTGCCCACTTCGAAATATTTGCGTTGACGCGGCGACCACGCCTCTACGTCAATGCTCTTCACTTTAAGATCGGCTAAGTCACCGGAACAACATTCAAGCGTCCGGACAGGAATGTCCAGCGAACGGAAAAAATCCACACTATTCTGATATAGTTTTGTAAACCATCCCATACTATCCTCAGGTTTGCAGACGACGATCATTTCCTGTTTTTCAAATTGGTGTATACGGTAAACCCCGCGTTCTTCGATGCCATGTGCGCCCACTTCTTTGCGGAAGCATGGTGAATAGCTGGTCAAAGTCTGCGGTAGCTGCTCCTCATCCAGGATAGTATCGATGAACCTGCCTATCATGGAATGTTCGCTGGTGCCGATCAGATAAAGGTCTTCGCCTTCTATTTTATACATCATGTTTTCCATTTCGGAAAAGCTCATAACCCCGCTTACCACATTTCCGCGGATCATAAAAGGCGGGATACAATAAGTAAAGCCTCTGTCGATCATAAAATCACGAGCGTAGGAAAGGATTGCGGAATGCAGGCGCGCAATATCTCCGCAGAGATAATAGAAGCCGTTGCCGCTGGTTTTTCTGGCACTGTCGAGATCAATACCGTGCAGCCTTTCCATGATATCGACATGATAAGGTATTTCGAAATCCCGCACTACAGGTTCACCGAATCGTTGAATCTCTACGTTTTCACTGTCGTCTTTCCCGATCGGGACAGAATTGTCTATAATGTTCGGAATCACAAGCATTCTTTTCCTGATCTCGGCGGACAGTTCTTCCTCCAGTTGTTCCAATTCAGCCAGTTCCTGCGCAATAGACGCAACCCTGGCTTTTGCCAAATCGGCCTCTTCCTTCATTCCTTTGGCCATGAAGTTACCGATTTCTTTGCTGGTGGAATTTCGCAGGCCTCTTAGAGTGTCCCCTCTGAACCTGGTCTGTCGGTACTTTTTATCCAGTTCTACGACTTCATCAACCAGGATCAGCTTTTCATTCTGAAACTTCTTTGTGATATTCTCCTTGACAAGTTCAGGATTTGTCCGTAATAACTCAATATCCAGCATTTCTTATCCTCCTGACATATACATATTTTGCTAGTATCAGGTCAGAAAAACAAAAAGCCTTCCGACCCCATACAAAAATGGGACGGAAGGAATCCGCGTTGCCACCCAATTTGCCAGCTTATAAGGCTGACCACTCGATCGTACGATAAAGGGTACGGGCCTTCGGTTCATCATCGATAGCTCCAAAAGTGGAAAGATCAAAACTCCCGCCGGTTTACACCAACCACCGGCTCTCTGTCGGGACTAATAAATCATAGCTTTTATCATCGCTATTATTACAGTTATAATTGAATGCATTAACATATATTATATACTTCTCAATAAAGTTTTCAACTAGCGCTTTACTTGATTATTTCCGTTTCGGCTGCCACCAGTTTAGCTGCACCGTATTTTTCCCTCAGCTTCGGCTTTTCTATCTTGCCCGTGGGATTTCTTGGCACCTTGTCGAAAATGACCTTTTTGGGACGTTTGTAACGAGGCATCGGCGCACAGAAGGCTTCTACTTCCTCCTCCGTCAGGCTGCAGCCTGGTTTGAGCTCTATGACCGCGGCTGCGATCTCCCCAAGACGCTTATCCGGCAGTCCAATGACTGCAACGTCCTTTATTGCGGCATGCGCGCGCAGGAAGTCCTCGATCTGCACAGGGTACAGGTTCTCTCCGCCGCTTATGATAACATCCTTTTTACGGTCAACGAGGTAAATAAAACCGTCGTCATCCAACCTTGCCATATCTCCGGTAAACAGCCAGCCGTCCTTTATAACTGCGGCGGTCGCCGCGGGGTCGTTGTAATAGCATTTCATTACGCCCGGACCCTTTACAGCAAGTTCTCCGACCTGTCCCTGTTCAACGGAGATACCATTCTCATCGATTATTCTGGTTTCCCAACCGTAGCCCGGCACACCTATGGCACCTACCTTATGGATATTCTCGATGCCCAGGTGAACGCAGCCCGGACCGATTGATTCGCTGAGGCCGTAATTCGTGTCATACTGATGATCCGGGAAGTACTTTTTCCAGCGACGTATGAGGCTCGGCGGCACCGGCTGTGCTCCTATATGCATGAGTCTCCATTGCGAAAGCTTGTAATCCTTCAGTTTTACGTCGCCTCTGTCGATAGCGTCCAGAATGTCCTGAGCCCAGGGAACCAAAAGCCAGGCGATCGTGATCCTTTCCTCCGATATCGTCCTCAGTATCCATTCAGGCTTTACGCCGCGCAGCAGTACAGCCTTGCTGCCGGACAGCAGGCTCCCGAACCAGTGCATCTTTGCACCCGTATGGTAAAGCGGGGGTATACACAGGAAGTTATCCTTGCGCGTCTGGCCATGGTGCTTCTGTTCCGTGTAGCATGCGCACATAAGGCTTCGGTGTGTATGAAGGATGGCCTTCGGAAATCCCGTGGTGCCTGAGGAAAAATATACAGCGGCGTCGTCATCGTCCGAAAGCATTATATGAGGTGCTTCCGAGGGGCAATTGGCCGTCAGCCGGTCGTAGTTTTCGGCAAAAGAGGGACGATTCTCACCCGCAAAAAATATCGTTTTGATTTTAGGTATCTGATCATATATGGCTTCAACGCGGCCAATGAATTCAGGCCCGAAAATCAACGCGATGGAATCGGACAAATCGAGGCAGTACTTTATTTCTTCGGCAGTATACCTGAAATTCAAGGGTACTGCGACAGCGCCGCTTTTCAATATACCAAAGTAGATAGGCAGCCATTCGAGGCAGTTCATAAGAAGTATCGCAACCTTGTCGCCCTTCTTTATGCCTCTTTTGAGCAGTAGATTTGCAAGCCTGTTCGCTTTTTCGTCAAATACGCGCCAGGTCATTTCCCTGCGATATTCTCCTGCGGGATTGTTTTCTATGAGCTCGTATTCACGCCAGGTGACTTTATGGCTTTCCTGAAGATCGAGATTGATTTCCGTGAGACATTTTTCCTGCCCGTATATTTCAGCATTCCGCGATAAAAATTCTGTGATAGGCATACTACCATCCCTCCGTCCTACAAACATAACAAAAGAAATTGATTGTCTTATCAACCGTGCTACATAAAACAGCCAAACATTTATTATATTATAAAACGTTGCGGACAGTTAATCAACAATTTAATTGGAGACATGTGGTTCACGTATGCGATGTTGCCGGGTTACAGACGTCACTGGTGTGATAGGCGCCAGCTATTGGCGCCAGTATGCAAACACGGCTTCTATCCGGGCAGTTATTTCTATCTGTCCCGTCTGGACAGGCGTTGCGGGCGCTGCAGCCTGGTACACCACAGGAATGGGTGTGCCCTGCTCATACCTTGTTTCGACTATTCGTACGGGAACGCGGATAACTCTTATATTCAATTTGACCGCGATCGTCCCTGCCTTTGCCTGCGCATCGTCAACAGCCGCATCGAGAGCCTGCCTGTAATAAGGCGACGGGTCGTCGACAGTAAATGTTATGCTGCCTATCTGGTTGGCGCCGCTCTGCACCGCAGCATCAATAATTGTACCTATCCTGGCCATATCGCGTATTATGACCTTCAGCATATGCTCGACCCTGTACGCGCGAAATACCTGCCTGCCTTCAATATAATCGTATTGCGGCGTTATGCTGTAGGAGGAAGTCTGGATGTCAGCCGGAGGAACACCCATCCCGTTCAAGGTCCTTATGACCACAGTCATGCTTACCGCATTTTCTTCCTGCGCCGCACTCAGCTGTCTGTTCTCAGTCACTGCTCCAAGTTCGACGACAGCTATATCGGGCTTAACTCTTACTCTGCCCGTTCCTTCGACCCTCAGCTCACATGCGCAAGGCTCCGCGCACGGCCGCATACCTGGGGCAAAGGTATGCTTAAAACAATTCTCAGTTCCGGTTGAAAACATGGAACCCGCCATATTTTTGACCTCATAAAAAATCATATCTGCTATATAATATGTAAACTAAAAAATACGTGCAACTATTGTAAATAGCTCCCATATCAAAAAAAGCAGGCAACAATAAAAACACCCTACTCCTAGTCTCCCGGGTTGGGCATGGCCGGCTGCGGATTGCTGGCTGGTCACGCCACATCTCAAAATACTCCACTATTTTCCAATAAATGCTTCGCTTTTATTTTTTGTTGTTCTCCCCGAGTTTGTACAGTTACTATTAAGTGGACCTCTGAAACGAACCAGTTGCATTTGCTATTGCCCAATTGTTTTTATTGATCCTTTAAAATCAGGTTTCCGTGAAAGGCTCATATTCCTTTAACAGCTGCTCATAGCTTGTATTGAAATCGGAAGAACGGTCATATAAATCAATGTGTCTTGCCATTTGTTCCAAAATGCCAAGTTCACTTGTTCCCGAGGCATCTCTCAGGCAGTCGTCGTTATCGGATATACGCTCCAATGCATCTGCGTATTGTCTTCTAAAATTTTTTTCGAACTCACTGCTTACTTTGTCGAAGGAAATATCATTTATATCGAATGACTGCTTAAGATCGAGATTTTTTTTATGGATCTTCATATCTGAACCCTCCTGACCTGTATTGGCCGTTGTGTTTACTAATATTTTCAGCAATTTGAACAGGAATTATTCGGGTTCATGAGCCATGTGAGCGCAAGTTCGTGTCTACCGGCTATATCGGTGAAATGGCCTCCATCATTCATTTGGAGCAGCAGGCCTGCGCCGCCGGGGAGCTGTTCTTGCAAAGCGTCAACTGTTCTTCGGGTACACTCCCCGACCTGTGCCATTCGAGTGTTACGGCTGTGTTCCTCACTCTTGCCCAAAGATATATATACCCGTGATACGGCACTTAAAGGCGTTCCGGACCTCAGGAACGCGGCCCAGCCGTCGTACCACAGCGATCCGGACAGGCTGGCAAATCTGCCGAAAACAGTACAGGTATAAATGGCATAAAGCGCGGCCAGCCCACCCAGAGAGTATCCTATGATCGCAGTATTTTCGGGCTCCCGCCTGGTACGGTAATCAGCGTCGATCAGCGGTTTGACCGTTTCGCCAAGGAATTTCAGATAAGCTTCGGCATTGCCTCCAAATGCTTTGCTTTTGGTCGATAAGGCCGGCGCCGGCCAGGGGGAGAATTCGTCGTTCCAATCCAGGGGTTCGGCAGCGAGCAGTATAAAGGCCTCACAATCAGTGCCAAAATGCGGTTCGATCCTCTCAAGGATATCGGAAATACCCTCTGAGCCGTTCATGTAGACAACAGGGTAATAACGGCCGGATCCGCCGTAATCCGGCGGCAGGTAAAGCAAACATTTCCTTCCGTCTATAGTGAGCCAGGTCGATTCGCCTCTCATATGATAACCCTCCGGCCCTTATTATATCAGTTATTATGAAAACGTTAAAAGGTCGAATGAAAAAGCATGGGTACCGATCCCAAGCGGAATAAAAATTCCGGTTTGCGTGCAATATAGAAAAATGAGTAAAAGGAAGAAATCAAAAGCTAAAATAATATGGGCGACAGTAGTCGTTTTGATTGCCGGTCTTATTGCATCCCGAATTATAAGGCCCGGAGGCGCCGACTTTATCAAGGTAAAGGCTGTAACAGGCGATATCGCCACAAATTTCAGCTTCTCAGGTTATGTTACGGCAAAGAACAGTCAAGTCCTATACGCGGACAGGGCGATACAGATCAAGACGATAAAAGTTTCCCGTGACCAGTCTGTAAAAAACGGAGATATCCTGATGACGACAACAACTGGACAAAATATCACTGCGCCGTTTAACGGTACGGTATCGCAGGTCGATGCGGTGCCGAATGCGCAGCTCATGCCCGGCGCACAGCTGTGTAAGGTCGTCGATTACAGAAATCTGCAGCTGGCTGTCCGGGTCGATGAATACGATGTTGCGGCAGTAACGGCCGGAAAGTCGGCAACTGTTACTATAAATGCTCTCGGCAGGGATATAACCGGGACTGTGACCAACGTTTCCAAGGATGGTGTTTATCAGAACGGAGTTACCTATTTCAACTCCATTATTTCATTGCCACCTGAAAATGACCTTATGGTAGGCATGTCGGCGCAGGCCGCAATACTGGACCAAAACGTCAAAAATGTCGTATTGCTGCCGATGACAGCCATCCAGTTCGATCAGGACAATAATCCATATGTTTATATACGTGGGGACAGGAAGGAAAAAAGGGTCGATATAACGCTCGGTATCAATGACGGAACAAATGTCCAGATCACCGGCGGATTAAAAGGCGGCGATACTGTGCTTGTACCCGCTTCAGCATCCGCCTCCGCAACAGGGGACGGTGCTTTTGGAGGTATGTTCAAAGGGATCGGGGGAAACCGCAGGAGCAGCAGAAGCAATAACGGCAGCAGCAA
>JAEYOM010000034.1 GCA_023411715.1 Bacillota bacterium
TCTATACCCCCTTTGAAGTGTCGCAACTTAAAGGGTATTATTTTGAAGGGGTGCTTGCAATGGTTTTTCCATTTTATGCAGGGTTTTTTAAGTTCCGGAACGCTCGGTTTTCATTGTACCAAAAACAGTAATGGAATCCATCTTCTCATTGGACAGGAGCGCGAAGTATCCGTAGTAACGCTTTGCTTTGTTGACGGCGTCCTGTTTATAATGCTCCCCTTTGTCAAGACACAAAAAGAGAAATTTTAAGTTAACCCCTTCCTGTGTCTGTATGTTATGAAGTAACCACCTGCTCCTTGACACCTGAATAAACATTTGCCGGACATTCACCGTTAATCGAGGAATGCGGCCTGTAAGTGTTGTAAATGTGGATATATTCCTTAAGCATGGCTCTAAGCTGTCTGGGAGTCTCATACTCGTCTATGTAGATCCTATCATACTTGAGAGTCCTGAAAAAACGCTCGGTACGTGCATTATCAAGACACTGGCCTTTACCATCCATGGAAACTCTGACCCCGATATCTTCAATCATTTTGATATAATCCGGATTGGTAAAATGCCCGCCCTAGTCACTGTTGATAATCTCAGGTTTGGATTTTGCCAATGCCCGTTTCATGCAGCAGAGAACAAAGGACTTATCGAGTGTGCTTGAAAGCTCATAATCCATAATGCAACGGCTATACCAGTCGATAATGACAAACAGGTACATGAACCCTTTCTTCATGCGAACATAGGTTATATCAACACCCCAGATCTGGTTGGGATGGGTGATTGCCAGATTTCTCAACAGATAAGGCTTTATGTACTGTGAATGGTATCGCTTGCTCAGGTTTGGCTTGGGATACAGCGTATAAATACCCATGTCCTTCATGATCCGCCGGGTCCGTTTCTTGTTAATCAGGATTCCGTCGTCACGCCGGAGAATCCGTGTGATTGTCCGATATCCCCAAGTAGGCTCATCCGTATGGATTTCATCAATCCGTCGCATGATGAACAACTCCTCATCGGTGATCAGCTTTAAAGCCGGCTGCCGATAAAGGCTGGACCGGTTCAGACTCAGAAGCTCCGCCTGACGCTGGACTGTAAGCCGCGAATGATTCATATCCACCAGTTCTTTACGGGCGTTTGCGTTGGATAATTTCGTCAGATTTTTTTTGAGCCAGTCGACCTCATATGTCAACTGACCGACTTTACGCTCCAAGGCCGCCACCCGTTCCTTTTCCGCAATCAGTTCCTTTTCGGCTTCCGTCGGTCCCTTTTTAAACATATCGGCTGCTCGTTCCAGGAATTCTGACTTCCAGCGGCTGATAACGACTGGTCTAACATCATGGCGTGCTGCGATCTAATTGAGAGTTGCTTCCTCCTGAAGCACCTCCAATACTACCTTGGTTTTAAATTCTGCACTGTAATTGTTTCGTTTGTTCATGCTTCCATTATAACTTATTTTCTTCTTTTTGTGTCTCACCCTATGGGAGCATTATAGCAGGAGGCTTGATACGACCCTACATTTTTTCAGGATGAATGATGTTGAAGAATTATGAAATGCATGCTATAATACAAACTCAAATTGTAAGATTATTACTTTGCCATATAACAGTCGCTATCTTTGACATTAGCGCAGCGTAAAAGTAAAATATAGATATTATATAGAAGTTAGAATTGCACGATATATTGTGTGGTACTTTAAATTTTTTCTGAGAGTGCATAAGATTTTTTCCGGTCATCAAAGAATAAAGTTCATTCTTTCATAAGCCATAGCTTAAAAGAGCAGGCAGGAATGAACGATTAGACGATGCAGAATAAAAGTTCATCCCAACAAAAAGTACAAATATATGAATATGAACTTTTGGAAGAACGAGGTTATATTACTAAAGGGAACAAAACACGAGGGAAAATGCTCTCAATTATATATATTATTCCGATATATAATTTGACCCGTTCAGGGCTTGGAATCAGGTGGCTGAATAGGTCAGCATATGAAAGGGCGAAGCATTATGAGGCTGTTTGAACAGATCTCCGGTATGATTTTCCCGCCGAAATGCATATTTTGCCAACAGTTGTTAAGCCATGACGCAGTTCTTCATATTTGTACAGATTGTTATCTGAAGCTGCCGTTCCTTGATAAGGCGTTTATGACTACGACTCAGGACGGGGACGATAAAAGTTACTGTGACGGAGCGGTCAGCATCTTTCAGTATACAGGCATGGTAAAGGAATCGCTGATCCGGTTCAAATTCTATAATAAACCGAGCTATTACAGGACTTATGCCAGGCTTATAGCGGACAGGCTTGTGAATACGATCGAAATAAAACAGTTTGATCTGGTTTTAAGCGTCCCGCTGCACAGGCATAAGGAGTTTTCGAGAGGATACAATCAGGCACACCTTATTGCAAGGGCGCTTGCCAGGGAACTAAAGCTGCCGGAGCGCTCCGATCTGCTTAATAGATACAGGTATACCGAGGCACAAAGCCTATTGGACAAACAGAAAAGGAACCAGAATGTGAAGGGGGCATTTACCGTTACTTCACCGAAAAAAATAGAAGGTAAGTCGGTATTATTGGTGGATGATATTCTGACAACCGGCTCGACGCTCGAAGAATGCGGCAGAATGCTGAAACAGGCGGGAGCGCTGAAAGTAACAGCTGTAGTTGTTGCCACGGGAAGAAAAAATCAGGGAGGTTTGACTTATGCCGGAAGTTAGAAATTGCAGGAGATGCGGGAGGGTTTACAGTTACATAGGAGGGGCCCCGATCTGTCCCGACTGTAAGAAGCAGGACGAGGAGGACTTCCAGAAAGTCAAGGAATATCTTTATCAAAACAGGGGAGCAAGTATCAATCAAGTTTCCGTCGATGTGGACATCAGCGTCGAGAAAATAAAAAGATACCTTAAGGAAGGAAGGCTCGAGATTATCGGCGACGACGGCAACATGATACTCGAGTGTGAAAATTGCGGTAAATCCATTAAAAGCGGAAGGTTCTGCGAGGAATGCGAAAGACAGCTCCAGTCTGGTTTCAAGAGCGCGGCAAGCCAGATCCAGGGGGAGATCGATCAACAGTCGGATACCGGTATTAAAGGTATAGGTATGAGATACCTTAACAAGAACGAAAAAAAGATCTAAATATTGCTGGTTAATATTTTCCCTGATCGTACCGATATAATTTATGAGCTGCTGTAATGAACGGATAAAGCGTCATCATTGCAGACATTAAGCTGGTTACGATACAGAGGTCTGGCGTTCCAGGATTTTCTGTATTGTGGTAAGTAATATAAAAGGTGAGTGGTAAGTATGAGGATACCGGGTGATTTGTCAAAGATAACCGGAGTTTACGGAACACAAAAGAATGTCGGACGGGTCGGTAAGACCGGAACTGTTTCGGCAAAAAAGGATGTACTTTCAATATCCAGCGAAGCCAAGGATTTTCAGACGGTCAATAGGGCTTTGAAGGATGTGCCGGATATACGCCAGGGTAAAGTGGATGAAATTCTGGGAAGTATGAATTCGGGAAGTTATAATGTTTCAGGCCGGGATGTAGCTGACAAGGTCATTAATTCCGTTTTTGACAGGAAAGCTTGACGTACCGGGGGGGAGTTGAAAAGCTCTCCTTTTTCCAACGGCGGCAAATGCAGGTTAAATAAAGTTCGCGATGTCAGGTGGTGAAGATTTGGATACTGCACTGGTTGAGAGGCTGGTCGAAATCCTTGGCAAGGAAAAGAACATATATGAAAAAATATTAAAGCTTTCCATGGATAAAAAGGATGTGATCGTCGCCGGGAATGTTTCCGAACTTGAAGGCATTACGAGGATGGAACAGTCTATACTCCTGAAATTGGGCAAGCTCGAGGGAGAACGGGAGGAGCTGACCGGGGAACTGGCGGCCGCTCTTAAAATAAATCCGTCGGAAGTAACGCTGTCAGGTCTTGCAAAAATGGTGCCGGACGAACAGGGGGCCAGGCTCAGAAACTGCCGGGATTCATTTTTAAAGACCATAGACGATATCCGCAGTAATAATACGCTCAATTCGAAACTTATCCGCAACTCGCTGGATTATATAGATTTTTCAATAAATATTCTTTCAAATGCCGGAGCGACGGGCAATAACTACAGTAACTCCGGACAGTCAAACGATCCGAAGAAGAGAAATTTTTTTGATATGAAATTGTAGAGGGATGTTTAGCACCTTTAGAACATTCCAAAAAGGGGAGGTACTATGGGCTCCAGTTTCGGCAGTTACAATATAGCGCGTTCTGGGCTGTTTGTCAACGAACGCGGGCTTTTTGTGACAGGTCAAAATATTTCAAATGTGAATACACCTGGATATGCCAGGCAGCAAGCTATGATCAAGAATGCCCAGGTCAATTCGTACTATTCCAGGTATGGATTGATGCAGATCGGGCTTGGCGCGGATATCCAGGAAACGAGACAGATCCGGAATATTTTTCTGGACAATGTCTTCAGGCAGGAGAATACCACGCTGGGCTACTGGGACGTGAGGCAAAAGACCTTCCAGGATGTCCAGGCGGTCATTGGTGAACCGCTGAATTCCGGACTGCAAAATGTGCTGAACCAGTTCTGGGATTCGTGGCAGGAGTTGTCGAAGGATCCGGACAGCCTGACGGTCAGAGCGATGGTAAGGCAGCGCGGAGAGGCGCTAGCTCAGCAGATCAATCATATGGGAGATCAGCTTGATAAGATCCAGAGCGACTTGAATGATGAGCTTGTCCTGCGTTTAGATGAAATCAATCAAATTACCTCACAGGTCGCCCAACTGAATTCGACGATATTGGAATCCGAAGTGTCGGGCGATTCCGCCAACGACTACCGTGACCAGCGCAATCTGCTTATCGACAAGCTCAGCAATATGGCGGATATCGTTGTAAATGAAACGCAGGACGGCGAGGTGGATATTTCTCTGGGCGGGTATTTACTTGTCCAGAAGGCCCAGAGCACTAATCTGTATGCAGCTGAGAGAAACCCGGGGGAGGTCTTTTACGTCCCCAAGCTGGAGGGTACCAATACTGTAGTGCCTGTAAAAAGCGGAACACTCAAGGGCATACTCGAGTCCAGAGGCGAAGTGAACGGAGTGGTAGGAAGCTACGAGAATGGTACGCCGAACACGAAGGCGGATGTAGTTTTCTACGTGGATACGTCGACGATGTCCGTTGCCGACGCACAGCTGCGGGCCGACAAATACATGGCGGAACTCCAAAAGAGAGGATTGGACTGCAATGTTACGGTGCAGGAAGTAGCTTCTGCCGACGATTTTGCCTCAGCCATAGATCCTACCAAATTCAGATCAGACTCCAATAAATACGCGGTGTTTATAACCAATAACGTTCCAGGCAATATGGCGGCACTGCAAACTGTGTTGACGAATGCAGCGATCGACGCGTCGGCTGTGACAGATACGGATACTACTGATCCTTCTAATAAAGCCGATGCTGAAGCCTGGTCAGCCTTCGCTGCTGCCAATGACGGTACGACGTACGATTATGATCAATTCTCGGATCCCGATGAAACCGATTATACGGCATTCGCCAACAGTATGGCTGGCGATACCAATACAGATGTCAACGATTCCATTTCCGTCATACCCGATTCGATGAACATCGTATCGGATATGCGCAAACGGCTGAATGCCCTTGTCAATGTCATGCTGCGTGAGATAAACTACCTTCACAGTAACGGCAAGACCATGGGTGATGATCCGAAAGATGGCGAGGATTTCTTTACCGTTAAGAATACTGCAAGACCGTTGGAAATGGGAAACATACAAGTAAATCCCGATTTTTCGAACCTTACCCTTATTGCAGCCTCAAAGAGCGGTGCCAACGAGGATAACACCAATGCACTGGAGATCGCAGACCTTCGGAACAAAACCTGCATCAATGATTCAACAGGCATCCTTAGCCTAGACGACTATTACCAGTCTATTGTGCTGCATATGGCAAACAGCGCGGCGGAGGCGGACGGAATGTCCGACAGCCAGGGCAAGCTTGTGCAGTCGGTGGACGCCAACAGGACATCAATTTCAGGTGTCTCTATGGATGAGGAAATGAGCAACATGATGAAGTTCAAATTTGCATACGACGCAGCATCAAGGGTGCTGAACATTATAGATACTATGACGGACACCATCGTAAACAAAATGGGTCTGGCAGGAAGGTGATAATAAATGAGCGGAGGATCGTTTTTTGGTCTTAATGTGGCGCTTCAGGGGCTTTTTACATCTCAAAGGAGCCTTGACACTGTCAATCACAATTTGAATAATGTGAATACCCCCGGCTATTCAAGGCAGCAGGTGGTACAGCAGGCTTGCAGGCCGATCGCGCTGGTCGACGGCACAGGCATGCTCGGTACCGGAGCCGAAGTAACAGGGGTGAAACGGATACGGGATGAATTCCTTGATTTTAAATACTGGAGCGAGAATATCTCCATGGGCGAGTGGGGCGCGAAGCAGGAAGTGCTTTCAGATATCGAGGTGGCATTCAATGAGCCTTCCGATAGTGGGTTTACCACGATCATGAGCGACTTCTACGATGCCATGCAGGAATTGACAAAGGATGCAAGCAGCGAGGCGGCCCGGACGCTTGTGCGCGAAAGAGGCGTTACGCTGGCAACGTATTTCAATAGCCTGGCGACACATTTTGAAGAGCTGCAGATGGATGTGAATAATAGAATCCAGACCAAGGTGGATGAAGCCAACTCCTATGCAGTGCAGATCCAACAGCTGAACAAGCAGATCTATTTGTCTGAGCTGGACGGCAATACGGCAAATGATATGCGCGACCAGAGGACTCTTCTGGTAGACAAGCTTTCGAAAATCGTTAATATCGAAGCATACGAAGTTGTTACGGGAAAGCTCCCCAATGGCCAGGATGACAAGCATTTTGTCGTTGCCATCAGCGGCAAGGCGATAGTAGACCATTTCTCCATCAGCAAGCTGGCTGTTGTGCAAAGGGATGCCGCCCATAAAGTGAACGATGAGGATGTGGACAATCTGTACGATGTAAAATGGGCAGACGGAAATTCCTTGGACATAAAAGGCGGCGAACTTCGTGGCTTCCTGGACACCAGGGACGGCAATGACGGCAGTAACGACGGATCTAATGGCATTACTTCGCCGAAGTACAAGGGCATACCGTATTACCAGAGGAAGCTCAATGAATTTGTCAGGGTCTTCGCAAGAGCATTCAACGAAGGCTATATTGACGCAAATAACGACAATGGATTTGATCTGGGGGAGGAAAACGGCATTGGTCACGCGGATGGATATGGAGTTGATCAAACAGAAAAAGGCTACCGGTTTTTTACAATGTTGGATGGTAAGCAATCGATTTCCAGTGCTGATTTCCTTGATGAAGCAGGTCTCTCACTCGACGCGCCTGATCCAACCGATCCAAGCTACCCAGCCTATATGGAAAAGGTCTACCACCTATATGATAATATTACTGCCAAAAATTTCGCTGTTAGCGATGATATACTGAAGGACATAAACAAGATTTCGACATCCGACTCCAACACGCCGACGCAGGAGGAGAATACCAACGCTTTAAAGAGCCTGCTAGATATGCGGCAAAACGCGAATATGTTTTCCGAAGGCGCACCGGAGGATTTTATGAAGGCAACCATCGCCTCCATGGGAATTGACGCCCAGCAGGCAATGAATTACGAAGCCAATCAGCAGGTTGTTATAAACCAGATCATCAAAAGGCGCCTTTCCGATTCCGGCGTATCCCTGGATGAAGAAATGACCAACCTGGTAAAATTCCAGCAGGCATACAGCTCATCAGCCAAAATGATACAAACCATGAATGAGGTATACGACACACTGATCAACAGGCTGTTTGTATAAGGAGGATGAAAAATGAGAATCACCAATAATATCCTAATCACCAATATGTCAAATTACATCGCCGACAACCTTTCCCGTATGGATCTGTACCAGAGCCAGCTAGCTACAGGTAAAAAGATCCGCGTACCCTCAGACGACCCGGTTGTGGCTGCCAGGGCGCTGAAGCTGCGTACCAACGTGGCAGAAATCACGCAGTACAAAAAGAACTTAAAGGATGCGCAGTCCCGGCTTGACATAACTGATACGGCTCTGAGCGATCTTGGAGACATATTCCAGCGGATCAGGGAACTGAACGTCGGAAGCGATGGTGTGGAGAGCCCTGAGGATCTGAATTCGACCTTACAGGAAGTAAAGCAGCTCAAGACACAGATGATTCAACTTGCTAATTCAACTTATGCGGGTAAGTACATCTTCTCCGGATTTCAGGCGGACAAAAAGTTCATGAAAGATGATGGTACATTCAACATTGGCGTAAGCAACACTGAGAAGATCAATTTTGAAATCGGTATCGGAGACAACATTAGCGTCAATGTAACCGGTGGAGATTTATTCAATGAAGGTGTGGATGCTGCCGCTGGCGGTACCGGGAAATTTATCAAAGATTTTGAAGCATTGGAGACATCGCTCCAAACTCCGGATTATGATGCCATACAAGCTACCGTTAACGAATTTTCAAAGAACCTGGACACCGTGCTCAGAGTTAGGGCGGATGTGGGTGCGCGTACCAACAGGGTGGAACTCACAATAAACAGGATGCAGAACGACGAGACTAATTTCACCAAGCTGATGAGTGAGAACGAGAATGTAGACGAGGCCGATACCATCATGAACCTGAAAAACGAAGAAAATGTCTATCAGGCTTCGCTAGCGGGAGGGGCCAGAATCATCCTGCCCACACTGCTTGACTTTTTAAAATGAACATAAATTTTTCACAATGGGTTCATTTAATGCATCATGGATGGTGATTTTATGGGTTTGACAATTCATCACACAAATGCCCAAATAAGTGCGGAGACCACCCGCGCGCAATTTTCCTTTGAAACGCGAAACGCAAAGCTGGAGATGAGCCACACTGATGCAAAGGTGGATATCCATACTGAGCTTCCCAGAGTCGAAATCGACCAATATGAATGCTTTGCCACATCAGGGTTAATGGGAAACATGGACCTGACCCGAACGGCAGCGCAGGAAGCCAAACAAAATGCATTGGCATACACTTCAAAAACAGCCCGGAATGGCGACAGAATCGGTGCAATAAAAAACCCGAATCCGATACCCGATATCGTTCTTGAAGATGCACACCCGGTACATGAATTCGGGTTGGATTGTATGCCGAAAGCGCGACCTGTAATTACTGTAAAGGGTGGTATACAGATCAATATAGATCAGAATGGCGGGGGTAATATGAATGGTGTGCATGGTAATTATACCCCGGGCGGAATGATATATTATTTCAGGCCGGCAAAGGTCAATATCAGCATAGACCGATATGCTTCAATCAGAATCAGTAATGAGAATACAGGTTTTAACAGATATACCTGATATCATTTGGGGGAATTGCTAATGCTGTTGCAAACAAAACATTTCGGGGAGATCAATATTGAAAAAAAAAGTATTATCGTTTTCGATAATGGCTTACCAGGTTTTGAAAAGGTAAAAAAGTATGTACTGGTAGACAACGAGGAGGCGGAATCTCCGTTCAAATGGCTCCAGGGAGTCGATAATACGGATTTGGCTTTTGTCATTGTCAACCCTTTTGCAATCAAAAAAAATTATGAATTCAAAGTGGATGATGAAACACTTAAGGCCATGGATATCGTAGATACGGAATCCATAGCGGTATACTGCATCGTTGTGGTGCCGCAGGATATCAATAAGATGTCGATGAACCTCCAGGCGCCATTGATCATCAATGTAGCAAACGGTAAGGGAAGGCAGTATATCCTTGACACAGACAGGTATGGTGTGAGACACTATATACTGGATGAGCTTCAAGGATAGGAGGAATTGCCGGATGCTGGTGTTGACAAGAAAAAAGGATCAATCCATTATAATCAATGAAAATATAGAAATCACTGTTCTTGAAGTGCAAGGCGACCAGGTCAGAATAGGAATCAATGCTCCTAAAAGCATTTCCATACATAGAAAAGAGGTATTTGTTCAGATTGCCGATGAAAACAAAAAGGCATCGGAAATCAATCTTAAGCTTGATCTGAATAATATCCTGAAAAATAAGTAATATTCTTTTTAAAAATACTAAAGTCTTTCGATGTTAATCCGATATAAATATCAAGAGATTTACTTTCACTGAAATTGAAGCGCGCATTAATGAACGTGAAGGTTCTTCTCCAATTATAGGAGCCGGCCTATCCGGCAAGTACTCGGGAAAGGATTCCCGGTATCAAATTCAAGGAGGATTTTTATCATGATTATCAACAACAACATCCCGGCATTAAACACAAGGAACCAGCTGTACAATACGAACCTGTCGACCCAGAAGTCGATGGAAAAGTTATCGTCCGGTAAAAGGATCAACCGCGCAGCAGATGACGCAGCAGGCTTGTCCATTTCCGAAAAAATGAGAGCTCAGATCAGAGGCTTGAATCAGGCAACCAGGAACGCTCAGGACGGCATCTCCTTCATACAGACCGCTGAAGGCGCGATGGATGAAATCAGCAACATGCTGGGCAGAATGAAGGAACTGCTCGTTGAAAAATCGAACGGTACCTATAACGACGACGATACTGCAAACATTGATCTTGAATTGAAACAACTCGGTACAGAAATCGACAACATCACGACAAATACCAAGTTCAATGACAAGAGTTCATTCACTGCAACTGTGAGAATCACCATCCGTGATGACGGCGCTACTGGGCTTACGATCAATCCGGTTGTTTTGACAAGCATTACTGGTTTGGGGGCTAAGGTGTCTGGTGCTACGACTGCTGCAAACGCGATTGTAGCCGTCGAAACCGCAATCAAGTCCGTAAACTCCACCAGAGCTTCCTACGGTGCAATGCAGAACAGGCTTGAAAGCACCGTCAGGAGCTTGAAAACCACCACGGAAAACCTTCAGGCTTCCGAATCCCGTATCAGAGACACCGATATGGCTGAAGAAATGTCGAACTTCACAAAGAACAACATTCTGGTTCAGGCTGGTACAGCGATGCTGGCTCAGGCAAATCAGCTGCCGCAGAATGTACTTTCCCTGCTGAGATAGTTCCGGTATTGCTTCCGAGAGGCTCTGGATTTCCAGGGCCTCTTTTGATATAATTGAAAAAGCTGCGACTGTGAAAGAGCGGAAGGGAGCATTGGCGTGAACAATGAAATAGCGGATCTGGCGCTCACCGTGCATGAGTTGCTGATCAATCTTAATAAACGCATAGAAGATATGAGCGGTGCATTTAAAAGGAGTGGGATTTTAGAGGAGGAGAGGCTTCTAAACCTATTGGACGATTTGCAGTCATTGGCCGAGGGTATAGAAGCGATTAGTAAGGATTATCCAAATCTTGATCTGGAAGAATACAGAGAGAAGCTTCTGCAGCTTACGGATGCGCTGGAAGGCCGGGATACCTCCCTGTTTTTTGACCTGCTGCAGTATGAATTGAACCCCGTTTTGAATTATTGGAGTGACTGCTTGAAAAACTAAAATAGGATGTAAATCACAAATGACAAATCAGATAAGCTTAAGCATTTGCATGATGGTAAAGGATGAAGAAAAGAACCTGGGCCGTTGCCTTGACTCTATAAAGCCGCTGCTTGCAAAGCCGGACGTGGAGTTGATCATTGTCGATACCGGCTCATCCGACGGCACGGTTAATATAGCCTCCCAATACACCTCTAAAGTCTTTTTTCACAGGTGGGCAAATGACTTCTCCGCTATGCGCAATACGACCATTTCATACGCCAAAGGGAAGTTTGTCTTTATACTGGATGCCGACGAAGTGCTTTTGGAGCCGGATAGGCTGTATGGTATCCTGATGGATAAAAAGTCACAATCATCCGGTGTGTTTACGCTGAAAATAAAAAGCTATACCTCTATGACAGGAGATTTTTCCGTCATATCCCAGGAAAGGGTCTTCCGAAACGACGGATATTTCAGATACAAAGGCGAAGTGCACAATCAGGCGGTATATAAAGGTGAAACCTACGATACGGATATCTATATTGATCATTACGGATATTTGTTTCAGGATAAAGAGCTGAAGGAAAAGAAATTTCTAAGGACTGGGAATCTCCTGAAGGAGTCCATATCCAAACATCCCAATGAACCTTATTACCGGTTTCAGATGTCCAGAACCTACAGAAGCCATGGCGACCGCAAGGAAGCTCTGGATGAGATCCGTGAGGCGTACAGGCTGATAGCGGGCAAGACTGACCGGATGATGGAACGGCGATATATTTATGGTACCTATGCAGATACCGCTTTTGTCAATCGAGAGTATGAGGAAACTCTTAGGGTATGCGACGAAGGCTTGTCAGTGTCGAATGACTATCTGGACCTCTATTTTCTCAAAGCTTATACTTTCGTCAGGCTCGGCAACAAAACCAGGGCCGTCGAAGTCTTCACGCAATACATCGATCTCGCGGGGCGTTATAATGAACTGCCCATATCTACAAATCCTTCCATAGAGATGATCTATTCCGAAGAGAAATATCAGGATGAAGCGTTGATTTACCTGGCGAACGATTGCTTCAATAACGGGGAATATGAAGAAGCATATGGTTACGTGGAAAGAGTGCATGACAAAAAAATCAAAGTCAATTCACTGCTGAAAATCCTGTTGAGGCTGTGCAGATATGATGAAATCAAAGGCCTCTATGCCGAAAACACCGAAGATAAAAAGATAAGGGATGGCATCATCATGGTCGTCGAGCAGGAGAAAGAATTGCTCACAGAGGATCAGGCCAAAGAGATCGAGAAGCAGTTTTATGAAGGAGAAGACCTTTATTCGCTGCTGAACCGGGTCAGGAACGCGGAAGGCGAAAGCAGGCAGCAGTTGGTTAGGAAGGCGCTGAAACTTGCGGATCTCACAGAATTGCCGCCATTTTATGCCGAATTGTTCCTGGATATCGATGAAAATATGAGGCAGTATTATCCAAGCTTAAAAACTTTGGGGAAAACCGCTGTTAGAAATTATATCCAGCACATGCTGAACAAAAAAGAAAGCCTCATTGGCTTTTTCGAAGGGCATTTGCAAAAGGAGATAGCCAGAGGGGACGATTATCATGCGCTGAGGCTCTACATAAGCATGGCTTACGTTTTACTGGTCAGAGAAGCCGCCACCATCCGGGGAGGCGGCCTGCCGGTGTCGGAGAAGTACTATTCTTTGTTCAAAGCGTATATGGATGCTGGCATCAGTTATATCAAGCTGGTTTACAATTTTGAACGGCTCCGCCTCTACTATGCCACACTGGAAGACGCGGAGGAACGTTTTTTTATCGGAATGCATTACGCCAGCGAAGCGGTCGCGAGAAAGGACCATAAAGCTGGGATTAAGTATTTCCTGGCGGCGGCAAAAGCAAATCCATATATGGCTTGTTACGTAAAGCTGTACAAGAACGTGCTTTTTCCGAATATGAAGGACGTCAGTTTGGATGAGGAGCAGGAGGGCATGAATGGAGAATTTGTCGCAAGGCGATCAAATACAGTCCATCAAATCGCGGATTGAAAAGCTGATATCTGACGGGTACTTGGAAAAGGCGAAAGAAATGCTTAATAAGCTCTCTGACAAAATACCCGGAGATTTGGATGTATGCTCGATGCGGGCAGTAGTTACCGTTATGGAAGGTGATTTGGAAGAGGCGGAACGGAATAAATCGAGCAGTGGATTATTCGCACTACGCCTCCCGGACTGCATTGTTAACCATAACAAATTTAGATCCACATGAATTACAAACAGAGATATTATTCAAAAATTGAAGTTTTACACCACATTTGCATACCCATCCCGTGATCCTGGCTGGGTTCCCAAATGCCAGTGCAAAATCAGGTATATCCTTCGTTATCACAGCGCCCGCACCTATGAACGCATATCTACCTATGTTATGCCCGCATACGATGGTGGCGTTGGCGCCGATACTGGCACCTTTCATCACAATAGTCCGTTTATACTCGTTTTTCCTGTTAACGTGGCTTCTAGGGTTGACGACATTTGTAAAGACCGCCGAAGGGCCCAGAAATACATCGTCTTCACAGATTACGCCGGTATAAACAGATACATTGTTTTGTATCTTGACATTATTGCCTATAACCACTTCAGGTGAGATAACGACGTTCTGACCTATATTGCATCCGTACCCGATCTTGCAACCGCTCATAATATGAGAAAAGTGCCAGATCTTCGTACCATCTCCTATTTCACAAGGCTCATCTATGTAGCTGGATTCATGCACAAAGTAATTTTTCATGAAACATCTTCTTTCCAGTTGGACTTTGGCTATTAGCAAAAAGTAATGGCATCCCACCATAATCGGAATATAAATTCTTAATACTCCAGTGGCATCGGAATACTTTTCCCCTCCCCGGCAGATTTGTATACATCAATCACACCTCCATAATAGGTCGCTCCATTCTTTTCTCCTGCTAAAATATCGGCAATTAACGGCAACCTTTTAATATTTCTAACCTTAGACGAGATTTTTGACGATAAATAAAGTATCACGATTAACGAATTTATCCAGAAAAATGCCAAAAAGGATGTTGCAAACAGAGTGAACATAGAAACTCTATGAGCATGGGCCAAATTGCTTATAAACGCAATTCTGTATTTTGCCGATAAAAATATAAATTGAGTTATGGTTATTCACGGAGGGATTATTATGAAAATAGTAGGCATGGATGCCACATCGACCAACATTACGTTTGATTTCCCTGCATCAAAATCTGCAGGAGATTCGCTGCCTAACGCGCAAAAGTCAGATACGGCAAATGATAAAGACCCGAATATACAGAATACGCCAGATAAAATCGATTATCCGGAGAAAATAGCACGGGAGGCCGCCGAGCGATTAAACAGGATGCTGGAAGGCCTGAATAGAAGGATATCTGTTTCGGTACATGAAAAAACACACGAAATCATGGTTAAGGTAGTAGACAATATAACCGGCGAGGTTGTAAGGGAAATACCACCAAAAAAGATTTTGGACATGGTCGCCAATATGATGGAAATGGCCGGATTACTTGTTGATGAAAGAAGGTAGAATGGATTATGAGTAATATTAGTTCGGTATATAACAACGTTACCAGATTGACGGGCCTTTCAGGGCTTGATGTAGACAGCATTGTAGAAAAGCTGATGACGGTTGAGCGTGCGAAGGTGGACAAAGTCTCGCAAGCCAGGCAGTTGCTTATATGGAAGCAGGATAAGTACAGGTCCATTACCAGCGCTCTCCAAAGCTTTAACAATACTTATTTCAACTCGCTCCAAGCTGCGACGGATATGCGGTCTGCCTCGGTTTATAGCGCTTTTGCCTTCAAATATGACGGCGCGGACACATCATCCTATTTCACAGCCACAGCAAATTCTGATGCAAGAGCCGGAGATTATACGATTAAAAGCATTCAAACTGCATTGGTAGCTAAGGTTACGGGCAGCTCTGCGGCGGGGAGTGTCACCGGTAGTTTGCCAGTTGCGGATGTCAGCGGGATCAGCAGCAGCGCGGATAATAACAGAATACGGGTTACGTTTAACGGAACGACAAAAGAGATTAAGATTAAGGAAAACCCGACAGATATCGCGGATCTGGTAAGAGACATTCAAACCCAGCTGGATGCGGCTTTTGGAAAAGATAAGATAACGGTTGAAGAAAGTGCCGGTAAACTTACCTTTAATACAAGCAATACGAATACGCTATCCATGTCCAATGCCGCTAACATAGGATACAGCAGTATCTTCGGTGGCGATCTCAGTTCAGGTCTGACAGTAAGTCCTATGGACTACAGATTCAAGATTACACTCGGCACTACAACGAAGGAGTTTGAACTCCCTTCCGGGAGCAGCTATGCAAATGCTGACGAAGTCGTATCAGCCTTGCAGGGCCTGGTGGATGATAGTGTAAATGGATTTGGAAGCGGCAAGATTACCGTAAAAAATGTCAAAAACAAAATTGTGCTGGAAAGTGTGGATACATCTGTGTCGGTCAGTGCATCTGATGTTGAAAGCAAGGGGATGGAAGCGCTTGGTTTTACTTCCGCAGTTGTTTCTAACAAGCTTAGCCTGAGTGCGAAGCTGTACGACATACAGAATAATTTTACTAATCCCCTCACGCTGAGCGGAAATGGGGATGACATCAGCTTTGTCATCAACGGCCAGACCTTTAATTTTAATTCGAAAACAGCTTCCATCAATAACATTATCTCCACTGTAAATTCCAATAAGGATGCCAATGTGAAGATGAGCTATGACAGCACCAATGACAAGTTCATTTTGGAGTCGAAAACAACAGGAGTTACATCCACCATCACAGCAAGCGACGTTTCAGGCGGTCTTCTCGGTTCGCTTTCCCTCACGGCGACAGACGTGAAAGGGCGCGATGCAAGCATGATTTTTAACGATGGAATCAATGGTGATCAGCTGGTTACCCGTACCACTAATGTCATCACCATCGGCGGCATGACCTTTAATTTGATTAAGGATAATGCCGGTTCAGTGAATCTTTCCGTCAATTCCGATCCAAACAAGGCTGTTGATTTGATTAAGGGATTCGTAGCGAAATATAACGAGCTGCTGGATACCATCAATGGGGAGATTAGTGCAGACCGGGAGTATGACTACGAGCCTCTCACCGATACACAAAAAGAGAGCATGACGGAGGATCAGATCAAACAGTGGGAAGACAAGGCTAAAAGCGGGCTGCTGTCAAATGACAGCAAAATCAGGGCAATTGTTACCAATATGCGCAATGCTCTGGTGGAAACCGTTCAGGGCGCAGGCCTGTCTCTCTCTGATATAGGCATAAAATCGAGCTCATGGCTTGACAAAGGCAAATTATATATTGACGAAAACAAGCTGAAGACAGCATTGAGCGAGAAGCCCGACCAAGTGCTCAGCCTGTTTACGCAGGTATCGGATGTTTCTTATAATGAAGCCGCCACTGACTCGGCTAAAAGGTCCGAAAGATATAAAGAATCCGGGCTGATCAGCAGATTGTCCGATATAATACAGGACAATATCCGTACGACGACGATAAACAATCAGCGAGGAATTTTGCTGGAAAAAGCCGGCATGACCGGAGACAGGTCGCAGTATAACAATATTCTTTATAATCAGATTTCAGATTATGATGAAAAGATCGCGGAGCTAAATGATCAGTTATCTAAGAAGGAAGATAGCTACTATTCCCAGTTTGCACAACTTGAAACCCTGATCAGCAGCATGAATAATCAGAGCAGCTGGCTGGCGCAGCAGTTTGCATAAATACGTTTCAGCTAATATAAAAATATGAGGAGCGCTTATGTTTTCTTCAAATGCAAATGATACTTATAGTATGTACAAACAGAATTCCATTATGACCTCAAGCCCCGAAGAATTGACTCTGATGCTTTATAACGGGCTGGTTAAATTCATAATGCAGGCTCAGAAGGCAATTGAGGAAAAGGATATACAGAAGGCCAATGAAAGTATAAAAAGAGCTGAAGATATCATTTCAGAGTTTCAGGCAACGCTGGATATGCAGTATGAGTTGTCAAAAGGTCTGGCTATGCTGTACGATTATTTCATGGACAGGCTCGTAGACGCTAATATGAAAAAGGATGCGGCAATCCTCGAAGAGGTACTGCACTTTGTAAAGGATCTCCGTGACACCTGGGCGCAGGCCATGAAGCTGGCTAAGCAAAACAGCAAACCGCTTGAAATGGCAACATAACAGGCCGACTCTGAATAATCCTCCAAATAGAGTACAGGATAGACAGGTGTATATATGAATTTATCTGCAGATAAATATTTTGAAAGAATGAACGAGATCCTGGGGAAGAAGAAAGCTCTTCTCCAGGATATGCTTTCTCTGACGGAAGCCCAGACTCCGGCGATCACTTCCGATTCGCTCGATACGCTGCAAAAACTGATTTCTGAAAAGCAGCAAAAGATAGATGCAATCGATAAACTGGACGGGGAATTCGGCGTGTACTTCGAAAGGCTGAAAACGACACTAAATATAAAGAAGCTCGAAGATATGGATGCATCCATGTTCCCGGTAGCCGGCAGGCTAAAGGAAGGTACAGCTGAAATACTTGAGTTGGTCGGCAGGATCAGTAAAATCGAAAAGCAAAATAATGGAAAAAGTAAAGAACTTTTAAATACCATAGGCTCCAAGATTAAAAAGTTAAATCAGGGCATAAAAATAAATAACGCTTACAATCCCGCACCTTCTGGGACATCCTCCTTTTTTCTGGACAAGAAAAAATAAAAAAAGACGCTTCATCAGGATGAAGTGTCTTTGTGTTTCAAATCATCAGTTCCGAATCATTAATGATCACTCGGCGGGATAGACTTTGTCAAGGAAGGCGAATACTCTGTTAAGGTATTCGTCTTTATATTTAAGGAAACTCGTTGCATGCCCGTCGTCGCCCGTCTGCCAAAATTCGGCGCCTGAGGGATTCAGCTCCGAATACTTCTGATAAAGCTCTATGCTGTTCTCCACCGGTATTACCCTATCGTCCTTGCCATGGATCAATAACAGATGCGGCGGATTTTCCGCAGTTATAAGGTTTACCGGGCTGGCTTTCTTCATATCGATACTGCCGGTCACTTCGATACCGTAGGATATCGTCCGGTTAAAAAGTAAGGATGGCATGTGAGTCCATTTATTAAGGCTGCTGTTCAAATACGACCTGAGATCAGCATAAGGACTGTCGGCTATTACAGCGTCCACCGAACTGCCGTCGGCCGCCGCAAGCAACGCAGCGTCTGCTCCCGTAGAGAAGCCCAAAAGTGTGACATGTGTGGAACCCTGATTTTTCATATATTTTATCGCGGCCTGTACGTCGGCTTTCTCACTGTAGCCGAAGGCATTGTCCTTGCCACCTGATTCCCCCGAATTTCTGAGGTCAAATGCAAATACGCTGTAGCCTTTGTTCAGAAACTCCTTGATGAGGTCCACCGTATCTACACCGAACTGCAGCCTGTTCTTCCCGTAGGAATGGACAAGGATGACTGCGCGGTCGCTGTTGTTGGCCTGGAACAGCCAGCCTTTAAGTATGATTGTCTCATCCGATCCTCTGAAGCTTATGTCCCTGTATTCTGGGACAATGTTCGAAGAAAATGTCCCTATGGGCTCTTTTTCCGGATGCAGCAGGGCCCAGCTTTCATAACCGGTGATCAGCACCACCGACAGTATTAAAAGAATAAGCAGAATGATAACGGTCAATACTATGTTCCTGGTTTTGTGCGTCTTTCTGACTGCATAGGTAACTCCGCTGATTCTCATGCTGCAACCCTCCAAATACGCCAATCATTATCCGTGATATATGATTCGCTTGTTGACATGCCATATATTTAATTTTATTATATTTTTATTTAAATGTATTGTAAAGGTAAATTGCCATGCTGTGTGATATTTGTCCGAGAGCCTGCAGTGCTGATAGAGTGAATAAAAAAGGTTTCTGTGGTATGGGGATAAACCCGGTCGTTTCAAGGGCTTTCCTGCATATGTGGGAAGAACCCTGCATAAGCGGGACACGGGGCTCCGGAGCCGTATTTTTTTCCGGATGCAACCTTAAATGTATTTTTTGCCAGAACCATGAAATAAGCCATGGCGGCCGCGGGAAGGAAATAACTGCCGGGGACCTCGCCGGTATATTCCTTACTCTTAGAGATAAGGGTGCGCATAATATCAACCTTGTAACCCCGACTCATTTTATTCCTTCCATTATCGAAGCTTTGGCGGCGGCGCGTGCCGGAACGACCTGCGGTAACACCGCCGGAACGACCGGCGGCGCAGTAACGACCAGCGGCGGCGCAGTAACGACCGGCAGCGGCGCAGAAATGACCGGAGCCGACATCGCCGGAACGACCGGCGACAGCGCAGTAACGACCGGCAGCGGCGGAACGACCGGCGGCAGCGCAGTAACGACCAGCAGCGGCGCAGTAACGACTGGCAGCGGCGGAACGACCGCAATTATCAGCGATGGTCCGTGCCATGGTCTTGATATACCTGTCGTTTACAATACCAACGCTTATGAAAGCCTCAACAGCCTGAAGCTGTTGGAGGGGTCTGTGGACGTTTATCTTCCTGATCTGAAGTATGTGGGCCCGGAACTGTCGAAGGAATATTCGGGAGCGGAAGATTATTTCGAAAATGCTTCCGAGGCCATTTTGGAAATGTACAGACAGGCAGGCTCTCCCTTATTCGACAAAGACGGACTGATAAAAAGGGGCCTGATCGTACGCCATCTGGTACTGCCGGGGCATACGGCAGATTCGATCCGTGTACTCGAATGGATCGCGGACAACCTGCCCAAAAGTATATATGTGAGTCTGATGAGCCAATTCGTGCCGTGCTATAAGGCAATTGGCCACCCCGTTCTTGACAGGCATATAACCCGGCATGAATACGAGAAGGTTATAAACAGGTTCGTAAAACTCGGTCTGAACGGGTATGCACAGGAACGTGATTCCGCTTCCGAACAGTATATCCCTGATTTTAACATAATCAAATTCTGACTTCTGCGCTTCTTTGGGGAATTATTTCCCTATTGCCAAAAGTCTGTCGCATTCTGCCAGGCCGTTAATACGGCATCCGACATTCATAATTTTACTTAAAGGAAAAAAATATTACAAAATAGTATGGAAAATACTGGGATATTGTGGTAGAATTCAAACATGACTTAGATATGTAAAATTATTACATATAAGGTATGCTATCACAAAAGATTAAAATACGACAGGATCACGGTTTGTGAGGTTATTATGCAGTCAGGCGACTTTTTTAACGACAGATATCTTATAGAGGGTATACTCGGTCAAGGCGGCATGGGCACGGTTTATCTTGCGAGAAACATCAATACCGATACGTTTTGGGCTATTAAGGAATTCAACAGTCAGAATGGGCTCGATGTGGACTTTATGGCAGAGCCCAACCTGCTCAGAAAATTGGAACACCCTGCGCTTCCGAGATTATTCGACATTGTGGAGCAGGACGGCAAATTATATATGATATTTGATTATATCAATGGCATATCCCTTGATAAAAAGCTCGAATCGGAAGGCAGGATCGCTAGCGGGATCGTAATTGAATGGGCAATCCAGTTGTGTAAGGCCCTTGAATATCTGCACGGTCAGGAGCCGAACCCGATCATATACCGGGATATGAAACCTTCAAATATTATACTGACCGGAAATGGAACTCTAAAGCTCATCGATTTCGGTATTGCGCGCGAATATAAGCCGAATTCCTCTGCAGATACGGTGTTTATAGGAACAAGAGGTTATGCGGCTCCTGAACAGTATGGGACAGGTCAGACCGGTGCGGCTTCCGATATTTACAGCCTTGGTATTACGCTGCACCAGCTTTTGACGGGAAAGAACCCGGCAGAGCCCCCCTACGGACTAAAGCCGATCAGGTATTACGATGATTCATTATCTCCCGTATTGGAGACCATTATTGAAAAATGTACCTGTGAAAATACTGAAGACCGGTATCAAAGCGCTTCCGAACTGCTTGCCAAACTGGAGGAGCTTCAGAACGGCGGGGAAATGCCGCGGCGGATAGCGGGACTTCAGGGATACGAATATGATTCGGTCAAATCAAGCCCCGGTTACAGTTTTCGTAAAATGATCATTACAGTATGGGATAATGCCGAATTTGGCTGCGAACTTGCATACGCTGCGGCTAAATATACCGGGAGCGAGGTGGTCCTGGCAGATCTTGACCTGCTGGCCCCTAAAGCGGATCTGTTCCTTAATGTCAGGAAGTTTCCCGCAATCGATCACAGGTCCTCCATATTCGGGCACTCCGGTCTGGACACGGCCATGGATGCTATCTCGAAGGGCGTGCTGACGTCAGGCTTTCTCCAGCAGTTGTCAATATCTAGGAAAGATCTTTCCAATCTGCATGTCATAACCGGAAACTACAGGCTCGATAATTATGAATATTACGATGAAGACAGCGTTCCGAAATTGATAGACAAGTGCTACCGAACCTTTGATATCATTATACTGCTGGTGAACAGGTCCATATATGACTCGTTTACATTGGCTTCACTGCTCAGATCCGATACTAATATTGCCGCGTTCAGAGGCGACATTGATCAGTTCAGGGAATTCAACAGTTATATCGCCTTTCTTATGGATAAACAGCAGCTGCCTGAAGAAAACACCAAATTCGTGCTATTTGAGTATGATAAGGCTTCAGGTATGAGCATTGCTGAGGCACGGGCGGCTACTCAGGGCAATCTACTGGGAAAGATATCGGTTAGCAGGAAGCGCGCTGCGTATAGAAACATGAAAAGTGTCTATGTTTCGCATATGGAAAAGGGGATAGCTGACGAATATAAAAGCCTGCTCATTAAACTGGGGCTCCTTCCGGCGACCGGACTGATGAGCAGGGCAAGGCCCCTTGCCGGGCACTTTCGCAACAAGTCCGGAAGCGGGAAAAATAGTGCGTTGGAGGTTTCATAAATGCCAGTCGTCAAATCGCATCACAAACTGTTCTACGAAGATAATTGCATTGCGGTCAGTAAAGCCGGCGATATTAATATGATCGTATCGGGTATTACGAACGATATCCTCAAGGAATGCCCGGAGCTGGTTGCGGATGTCTCGGCCGGACGGGCGGATCGCAGTGTTCTGGAGACTGCGGTCATCAAGGATATCGATCAGCGCAGGTATCACTTCGGTATATTCAGGGATGAGCTGATCCATAAGGTTTTCGATTTTATGTTCGGTTACGGCGAACTTCAGCCATACGTCGAAGAGGAGGATATCACCGACATCGACGGCACCAGGTACAACCAGTTTGTTATCAGGCGCCACGGAGTCAGGAGCAAGATCCCGGTGCACTTCGGAAACGAAAAGATATTCGACACATATTGCAAGCTCATTGCAATCCGTAATGGCGGTATATTGAACGAAAATGACAGCCATTGCAGGATCACAGATGAAAAGTACCGCCTCAGGATCAATGTATCTGTCAAGCCCAGGAATATAGCGGGGCCTGCCATAAGCATCCGCAAGCACAGGAAGGTAAGCTATACGATCGATGACCTGAAAGGACTCGGTATGTTGGACGATGAACTTGCAGAACTCTTAAGGAAGCTTTCTCAGACCGATGCCTCCATACTTTTCTGCGGCAAGGGCGCTGCCGGAAAAACAACGTTGATGCGGGCTTTTGTAAATATACTGCCTGAGATGGAAAGAGTCCTTATTGCCGAATCGGATGCGGAAATATATCCGGATAAGCCCTATTGCATAGAACAGAGGATAAAAAAGCAGAATGAGGGCGGGAGGCCCGTTACATTAAAAGATCTTGTAAAGGACGGACTTACAATGTCTCTCGATACTTACTGTGTCGGAGAAATAACGGGGGATGAGGCGTGGGACTTCGTGAAAGCCGCGTTTTCCGGCCACAGAGGCCTGGCTACGACACACTCGGAAAGCGCGTCGGATGCATTCGCGCGCTTGCTCACGCTCAGCAAGGGAGCCAATATTGGCGAGAGTGAGAAGACTATCAAGGAAATGCTTGGCAAAAGCATCAATATTATTTTCTATCTTAAAGAATTTAAAGTAGTGGAGGTTCTGGAGGTTTTGGGCTACGACAGCCATAAGGATGAGTTCGGCTACAGGAGGCTATACCCTTCGAAGGGAGGAAACGGCTGATGATCCTTATAATTTCCATCTCGATCCTGCTGTTTGGCGCTGATATATTTCTAGCTTTTGTATTGACCTACAAGGCAGACTTTCTAAATAATGCCAGGCGCCTTGCAGGACAGATGCGACGCGTATCCGGAGGATCCGGGCTTTTGACAGGCCACGGCAGGGATATCGGAGTACCGGGGCTAAAACTGATTGACCGGTTCGCACTTATATATATCGAAAAGTCAAATATCCGGCACTATATCCCATTCTTTAACGTTTATTTTCTTTTTGCTTTAATGGCCATGATTTTTGTGCTTGTTTTCAAGCCTGTTATAAGCCTTCTCGGCTTTTTCCCGACAGCGCTGGTCATCAGCTTGCTGATATCCCTGCTTCCGCTTTTTGGACTGGACCTGCTGGTTCGCTATAACTCGGAGATGGTTCGAAAAAAATTGTCAGAGTATGTTTCGGTGCTGAACAGATGGTGTTCTGTCAAAGAAGACATTATGTACGCGTTTGAAAAGTCGCTCGGCTCAGGTATTGGTGAACCGCTTCAGACGTTCATCAGGGATATGGTAACGCAGGTGAACCGCGGCATGGATCCGGAAGAAGCGCTGGATATTTTGCAGTTGAGGGTGGACAATTCACATTTCAGGGATTTTGTACTTAACATCAAACTCAATATGCGTCACAGGGGAGATGTAACAAAGCTGCTATCCAATCTGGAAAACCAGTTTTACCGCATAGACGAGGAGTATAACCGCAGAAGGATATCGACTTATAAGGACAGGATGCTGATATATTTTGTAATGGTTGCAGTTTTGGCGGCGGTTTTCGTTTTTATACGTTTTTCCGAACAGGTAGGCGAATTTTATCTTGAGACTGTTGAAGGCAAATTGCTGCTTATGATCTTCAGCGGCATGTATGCGCTTGGATTTTATCTGACATCAGGGATCATGAAATTCAGGCAGTAAGACACAAAGGTACGAAAGCGCACAAAGGTGCAAGGCAGTAAGGCGTAGGCATTAAGGCACAAAGGCACGAAAGCGCACAAAGGTGCAAGGCAGTAAGGCATAAAGGCACAAAGGCACAAAGGCATTAAGGGGTCAAGGCAATAAGGCATGTTCCCGGGGGCTGATACTGATATAGGGTTAAACAGAAGGGAGGTGAGCCGGGATGATAGAAAACTTGCCGGTGCTGATCGATAAAAATCCGGTTGTATACCTGCTGATGAACCTTGCCAACATAGCTTTTGCCATCATGGTCTCGCGAAGGCTGTTTATTGCCGGATCGGGACAGGTGTCGGAGGCGCTGGGGCCCAGGAATCCGCACCTCACTTTTTACAAGAGATGCTCGGCCCTGGTCGGATCCAGTATTAACATATGCGAGGAACGGATAGGAAGAATGGATATATTTCTGAAGGCAAGGGCAAAAATGCGTAAAGCCGGCTACAAGAGTGTGTGTGCCCCTGTGGTTTATCTGTCGGTCAGATTTGTAATATCTCCTGCCGTATTTATTATCGCTTTTATCCTTAATTACCCTGATATTGTGAGGCCGCTCGCTTCCATAGTCCTTATCAATATAGTCATGGAATTGGTTGTTTCGTCCGGGAGACGAAAAATAAGCCTAAGATTTCAGAAATATATCTACAAGATTTACAAGTATCTGCACAATCAGATCTCTTCAGGGATTAAACCAACCGATGCCATAAGGTCCGTTTACGAGGTGACCGAGGATAAGGAACTGAGGGAAATATTGGTAAGACTCGCTGCGAGGTATGAACTGACGTTGGATATTGACTCCGCACTTGAGGAATTCAGATCCAATTTCGACGCCCACGAGGCGGAAACCCTGTGCATCGCTTTGAAACAGGGTATTGAGACCGGGGACAGCAAAGAACTCCTTGCCAGACAGGAGGACGTGATGTTCAAGAAATATTTCAGCTATATCCAGGCGGAAACGGACAGCTGCAGGAACAGGAGTCTCGCCGCCGCTGCCGTATTCGTCGCGATCATTGTCGTGATGATAATCGTACCGATGCTTAAGGATACCGGGGAGGCAATCGGGAAAATATTCATAAATTAATTGAATGGAGGTACATACATGTACAGTAAACTCAATCTTATCGTTTTGATTACGGGACAGGAGTTATCCCTGCGAAGGGACAGGCATATCCTGAGCCGCGGGATGGACCGCCTGAAAAATGACAAAAGGGGCTTCGGTATGAATGAACTGCTTGGGATAGCGGCCGCGCTTATAATTGCTGCTTTTGTAATAATACCGAGCCTCAGGAAGTTTGCCGAAAATGTGATGACAGGTCTTGGCACATGGTGGACGAATACTATTGAATCCCAGATGTTTCCTAAAGCATAGCGAGGTGCGATATGCCTGCAAGAGCGGTGGTAACAGGTGTTATACTTGTCATAATGATATCCCTGCTGGTGTATTTTATTGAGTTTTTTCTGCCGCTGTCAGCTAAGGCGGATCTTGATATAGCCTGCAGGGATTCCCTGCTCAGGATGGAGAATGGAGGAGGCCTTGATAGCGACGATCGCAGCGAGCTTCAGGAAGAACTCGAAGCTGCGGGCTTTACCAATATAGTTATCAGTGCCGCGGCAAATGCACGTCAGGGTGAAAAGCTGACACTGCGCGTCGAGGGGGATTATAGCTGGAACAGGCTGACGGATCTGTTCAAAAGAGGGGATCGTGTTATTCGGATGATTTACGAAAAAACTACGATGTCGAGGAAGGTAGTCAACTGATGAATATTCTCCTTGCACATTTCAAAGCTGCCGTGGGGAGTGCTGTGAAGAGCGCCGTGAAGAACGCCGTGAAAAGCATCGTGAAGGGTGTCGTGAAGAGCGCCGAGGGAAGTAATGCGGGGAGCGCTGTGGCTGAAGTGATCATTATGGCGGCGATGCTTGTGTTTGTCGTATTCCCTGTTTTTTCGACGGTAATGGAAAAATACATACTGGTGGATAAAGCCAGGCTTATAAGGGATTCGGTCGACACAACAAATATTTCCGTATATAATGCTTTGAATACCGAGAGCCTTGGGAAAGTGAGCGTGGACTTTTTCGACGCAAAGGCAGGCGATATCTTTAAGGAATTGCTTTGCCGGAATCTTAAGCTGGACAGCGGCCTGACACCCATGGGCGATTCAGTGGCGGAGGCTCAGGTAGAGATATTGTCTTTGGCATTTTATAAGGAAGGTTTTCCGGCGGTATGTCCGAATAAGTCGAAGATCGAGAGACCTACTGTGCACAGCTGCGTCAATATCCCAATCAGGCCGTCGCTGTACAGGGGCATTATACTTAGAATGCTTGGCAGGGACCATGTAGATGTGATTGTGCATGTTGATTCGGAAATACCGGTAAATAATTGATTTAGAATGGGGCATTTTATATGAAAAGGTTCGGATGGATCGGAGCAGCCCTTGTGATCGTCGCACTGCTGGTAACTGCAGAGACGGCGATAATATCAAGAGCAGCAGGCTATGATACAAAGGTAAAAGTCGTCTTCACTAATACAGATATTCCGGGGAATACCGTAATTACCGCTGATATGCTTGAAATCAGGGAAACAGGCGGCAGTACGGTACATCCCGACGCTGTAAAAAACATTAGCGAAGCTCTCGGTAAAAGGACTACCGCCGGCCTGATCAAGGGGGAGATGCTTCTCAATGCCAGACTGTCGGCCAAAGGCCCAAACATTGTTAAAGCTGAAGATAAGAACAAGAGGCTTTTTTCAGCCGAATTAAAGATCGATCAGGCAAACGCCTGGCAGTTTTCAGAAAGGCAGTTCGTTGATATAATATATGTGCCGAACCATGGGGAAGAAAATGAACAGGCGCCCCAGGCCTGGGGAGTTACGGATGTGCCTCCTACTTCCGGCGGGGTAAAGATAATGAAAAATGTCCGTATTGCCGGGATTATAGATGAAGACGGGCTGTTGCTGGGCTTGTCGGAGAGTGAAAAAATGCCTAGGTACGTATCTTTTGAGGTAACGCAGGATCAGGCCGTTTTTCTGGCTTACGCGAAAAGCAATGGGAGGCTGGAACTGTCCTGCATCCCGGAAGAATGAACGGCGCTCCGTCAAACCGGAGGAGAGGTGCCGGAACGTTGGCAGTAAGGGGCAAGAGCATGAGCGGAAAGAGTAAGAGCGTAAGCTGAAAGTGCAGGGGCACAGGCAGAATGAGCAGAGCCATAAGCGAAAGAGCAGGACCATATAAGGCGGGAGAAGTAATAAAAGACGGGGAAGTCGTAAAAGGTGGGGAAGTAATAGAAGGTGGGGAAGTAATAAAAGGCATAAACGGCAAGTCCGTTTATATAGCGCTACAAAATTTGTGTATATAATATGGGAGGGCTGATAATGGCAGACCTTAAGTATGAGATCAAAAAACACATTGGTGTTATCGGAGAAGGCAGCAAGGGCTGGAAAAAGGAAGTTAACCTCGTGAGCTGGAATGACCGCAAGCCCAAGCTGGACATACGCGATTGGGATGAGACCCACGAAAAGATGGGCAAGGGAGTGACTTTGAACCGGAATGAAGTGGAAGAACTCAAAAAGCTCCTTGCCAGCATAGAGATGGAAGAAATGGAGGCCTGACGGCCTCTTTTTCAATTGTACTTTTGATTTTACTTGAATAGGTGAGCGAGTCCGTTCTACGCGAGGTTAGCGTGACAATTGCCTGCTTATGGGTTATAATTTTACTGAAAGCCGGGGTGAAATTATGGATAAGCTTCTGCCAAAGGCATGGGAAGGTCTTCTGAATTCGTCAAACTTTCTGCCCGTCATAGTAAAATCGCTCGAAAGGATACAGGATATCACCTGGTCCATGGAGCCGAATGTTCACGAAAATTACGAAATGGTATATATGAAAAAGGGCTATGCCGTATTTGAGATATCCGGCCAGCCCGTGACACTCGGCCCGAATGACATAGTCATAATAAAACCGCTCCAGTATCACAAGTTTATTGTCAAGTCTGAGAATGGCTGTGAATTCATTGTCCTTAATTTTACTTTCGAAAACAGGATCAGCGGTGAATTTTCCGAGATCCCGCTCGAGGATTTCCTCAATTTTGTCAGCAGCAGGGAGACCGGACCGTATATAACGCTGAAGGTCAGCCAGAAGAATGAGATAGTCGTTTTGTTGAACCGCATATTGAAAGAACGTGAGAGCAGCGAACCGGGCAGCGACTTCCTCAATTATCTACTGGTGCTCGAGCTTTTCGTACTGCTTTCACGTGCCCTGAAGATGGAGTGGGAGAACAGCATCAAGTCTAAAAGCCCCAAGCTCAAGGAATTGATAGGGATATCGGTAAACTTTATCCACACCAATTTCGAAAGAGATATTTCGCTGGGGGATATCGCGAAGTTCGTATTCCTCAGTCCAAGCTATTTTACAAGGGCATTCAAGGAAGAGACGGGCATGAGCCCGATCAATTATCTTCTCAAGGTCCGGATCGACAGGGCTAAGGAACTGCTGTCCGACACGGCTCTTAAAATCAGTGACATAGCGCTGAGCGTAGGTTTTTCGAACCAGCAGCGCTTCAATGAAATGTTCAAGAAATATACCAGTCTGACACCCCTTCAATACAGAAAGAAGTACGCAAATTAAAAACTCTGCATCATGTTTTATTTGTCGCAGCATCGTTCTCTATATAAATTTCAACGGTAAAATGGTATCCTCAATAACAAAAAACATGAATATTGTCGCCGAATAACAGTAAGTAACAGGAAGAATCCTAAACCGGCGGGCGGTATAATCTTTACACATAGAACATCCAAGGGAGGATGTTTAGCGCCCCTCAGGCGCGGATTTCATTTAAAACATCCAAGGGAGGGATATATTTTTGCAGAATAGTAATACAGGCAGCAGAGGAATGACAATGACTCAAAAGATCCTTGCAGCCCACGCGGGGCTTGACAGGGTGGAAGCGGGGCAGCTCGTCTTGGCCCGGCTCGATATGGTGCTTGGAAACGATATCACTACTCCCGTAGCTGTTAAGGAATTCAGGAGAATAGGCATAGATCATGTTTTCGATAAAAATAAGATCGCCATCGTACCTGACCATTTCACACCGAACAAGGACATCAAATCCGCCGAGCAGGTGAAATTCATAAGGGAATTTGCACGGGAAATGGATATAGTAAATTATTTCGAGGTCGGTCAAATGGGCGTAGAACATGCCCTGTTGCCGGAAAAGGGCCTGGTGGTCCCGGGTGACGTTGTGATCGGCGCTGATTCGCATACCTGCACCTATGGTGCGCTCGGAGCATTCTCGACCGGCGTCGGCAGTACTGACATGGCGGCGGGAATGGCTATGGGCGAAGCCTGGTTCAAGGTCCCTGAGGCAATCAAGTTCGAACTGAAGGGAAAACCGGGCAAATGGGTGAGCGGCAAGGATGTGATCCTCCATATCATAGGATTGATAGGGGTGGACGGCGCCTTATACAAATCGATGGAGTTTACCGGAGACGGGCTTGCCCATCTTTCAATGGATGATAGGTTTTCCATGGCCAACATGGCGATAGAGGCCGGGGCTAAAAACGGTATCTTCCAGGTGGACGAAAAGACGCTGGCTTATGCCAGGGAGCACTCGGAAAGATTATATAAGGTTTATTCGGCGGACGAGGATGCGGTTTACAGTGAAAGCTATTCTATTGATCTCGGAGATATCAAGCCCACGGTCGCATTCCCGCCGCTGCCTGACAAGGCCAGAACGATCGACATGGTGGGCGATATCAGGATCGACCAGGTCATAATAGGTTCATGCACAAACGGAAGGCTCGAGGATCTTCGTGTTGCGGCAAGCATCCTTAAAGGACGCAGGATCCACAGGGATGTAAGGTGCATCATTATCCCGGCGACACAGAAGATATGGAAACAGGCTATGAGCGAAGGCTTGTTCGATATATTCGTAGACGCCGGAGCTGCGGTCAGTACGCCGACTTGCGGACCCTGCCTGGGAGGGCATATGGGTATACTCGCAAAGGGCGAAAGAGCTGTTGCTACGACTAACAGAAATTTCGTAGGAAGAATGGGGCACCCGGAGAGTGAAGTATATCTGGCAAGCCCCGCGATCGCGGCGGCATCGGCAGTGGCGGGCAGAATAGCGTCGCCGGACGAATTATAATGATGGGAGGTAACGGAATTGGAAATCCATGGTAGGGTTATAAAATACGGAAACAATGTGGATACGGATGTCATAATACCGGCCAGGTATTTGAATACATCCGATCCCGCGGAGCTTGCATCCCATTGTATGGAGGACCTCGACGCCGGTTTTGCAAAGAGGGTCAAAAAAGGCGACATTATGGTAGCGGGCAGGAACTTCGGCTGCGGTTCGTCCAGGGAGCATGCGCCCATAGCAATAAAGGCTTCTGGTATATCCTGCATCATTGCCGGGACCTTCGCAAGGATATTTTACCGTAACGCGATAAATATAGGCCTTCCGATCATAGAATGCCCCGAAGCGGCTGCCGGTATATCGGAGGGGGACGAGCTGGACGTCGATCTCGATTCGGGCGTGATAACCAACCTGACGAAGGGTGTTACCTATAAAGGAGTACCATTCCCGGAATTTATGCAGAAAATCATCGCAGCCGACGGGCTGATAGGATATATCAGACAGCAGCAGGCATAGGAGGTTCGCATAGTGAAATATAAAATAACAGTATTGAGCGGGGACGGGATAGGTCCGGAAGTGGTGGAACAGGCAGTCGGAGTCCTGAAAGTCGTCGGTGAAAGGCTCGGTATACAGTTTGAGTTCGATTATGAATTAATGGGCGGCTGCGCCATAGACGCCTGCGGGCAGCCGCTTCCTGAAGCTACGCTCAAGGCTTGCAGGGAAAGCAACGCCGTACTGCTTGGCGCGGTGGGAGGCCCGAAATGGGAGGGCTTGCCTGGCGGTAAAGGGCCTGAAGCGGGCTTGTTGGCGATAAGGGCTGGTCTCGGCCTTTATGCCAATCTCAGGCCGGCGGTGATATATAAGGCCCTGAGCGGGGCTTCTCCTCTCAAGCCGGAGATTATCGGAGAAAACATCGACATACTTGTAGTAAGGGAACTGACCGGCGGTATCTATTTCGGCGAACGCGGCAGGACAAAGGAGGGCTCCATGGAAGCCGCCTTCGACACGGAAAAGTACAATACGGGCGAAATAGAAAGGATAGCAAGGATAGCATTTGCTGCGGCGGGTAAGCGTAGAGGAATAGTTACATCCGTCGACAAGGCCAATGTCCTTGAGAGCTCCAGGCTCTGGCGGGAGGTCGTCATAAAGGTTTCGAAGGATTACCCCGATATTTCTCTCAACCATCTTTACGTTGATAACGCAGCAATGCAGCTCGTAAGGAATCCGGGGCAATTTGATGTGATCGTTACCTCCAACCTTTTCGGAGATATTCTTTCCGATGAGGCGTCGATGATCACGGGTTCGATCGGAATGCTTCCGTCAGCCAGCCTTGGCAGCGGGTCTCTCGGTCTGTACGAGCCCATACACGGCTCGGCGCCCGACATAGCGGGCCAGGATAAGGCGAATCCCATAGCGACCATATTGTCGGCCGGCATGCTCCTGCGTTATTCCCTTAATAAGGACAACGCGGCAGATTTGATAGAATGTGCAGTAAATAACGTGCTGGATCGGGGATACAGAACGGCCGATATTTCGTCCGCAGGCATTAAAACTGTGGGGACATGTGAAATGGGCAGGCTGATTGCGGAAGAGATTCGATCCATATAATTAATTTTTTTCTGAATATAACAGCATATAACTGTATATACGTTAACATTTTTGCCTGGCAAAAAAATGACATTTTACTCGATATATCGTAATTAAGTAAAGAATATGGGCCTTTTACGGAATAAAGCACATGTTTCTTCTTATAATAGCTTGACTAAAGGATCAGGTGAGAACATAATTATAGCTGAATATTACCAATCTGTCATATCTCTTATGGTTTATTCATATTACTTATACAGTAAAATAAATAATTATGCATTTTATGTAACCCATT
>JAEYOM010000068.1 GCA_023411715.1 Bacillota bacterium
AAGTTTCTCACTAGAATTTTCGAGTTCCTTTACACACCTGCAAACTCTCGCTTGCAAGTAACATGATCGATTTTATTCGATCAAGTGTATTGTCTCTCACTGTTTACTTTTCAAGGTCCATTTCCCGTTAACATCGCCCTTCAAAGGGCTTCGTTCCGGTGTCGCTCCTCGCGAGCGGCTTTATTATAGTACCACGCTGCTTTACTTTTGTCAACCACCTTTTTTAATTTCTTTTGGTTGGCCGGAATTCCCATTTCTGCTGGCTGCACTTCGGCATCCGCTTCAACTTCATCCGCTTATATCGCTTTTCATGGTACATTCGCTTTACTGCTTGCTGTCCCTCACAGTTCGCCGCTTCGGCCTGCTATCACGATCGAACCGATCCTGATCATACTGCCTTGCTTCAAATCTCTGCTAACTCTGCGCTTTTGCGTTTCGTTCGCCGCGGGACAGCTTCTATACTATATCACCGGGCAAGGCCTTCTTCAACCCATGTATATTAGCTTTTACCTGTATCACGCTGATTTATTCCTGTTTCTCTTTTTTATGCTTGGTTTTATCGTCGTATATTCCCGATTGCTCCGGTTCTATGACGAAAAAGTCAAAAACCAGGGCCGCTGTTTACAGCCCCAGTCATTGGACATACCACCGAATCAACTGATAAATGGATTTATTCAAATGCGCTTCATAATAATTATCTTATTACCCTTTGCATTGACTTTCACCTGATCGCAGAGGCTCCTTACTATCCTGATGCCTCTCCCACACTCGCACACGTTGTCGGGCCCTGTTTCGCACGGATGCAAGTCCTGCTCGCTGCATAGCTTTGAAAAATCGTATCCGCAGCCTTCATCTTCTATTATAATGTACAGTTCGCTTTTATCTGCGATGTCGGCACTGATCCTGACTGACTTGCTTTCGTTCTCTCTGTTCCCATGCAGGATCGCATTGATAAGGAGTTCATTTAGTATGACTTTCAGATCGAACAGGATGGTATCGTTGAGCAGGCCGCATGTATCCTGCAGCCTGTTCAGCAAACCCTCCACGACGATTCCTATATTGTTTATATTGCTGGGCACAAGATTACTGTATACCTTCAGACTTTTCAAGCCGTTCCACGTCCTTGATTCAAATAATTAAGCCGCTTAAGATCCGCGACCCCTTACATGAATATGTTACCCGTTAAGGAACCCTATAAACAGGCTGTTACACTATATATTTGAAATCAAGCTGTTTTGACGACTATTTTACTTTGACAGCATGTTCCTGAAGCGTTCAAGTATCTTGCGCTCAAGTCTTGAAACGTACATTTGGGAAACGCCCATTTTATCGGCGATTTCCTTCTGTGTTTTCCTTCCGAAATAACGCAGGCGGATAAATTCCTTTTCAGCTTCATTGAATCTTTCAAGACTTTTCTCGAGGAAATCCCTGTTTTCTATCTTCTCGAAGGTAGCGTCTTCGTCGCCTATCGTTTCGTGCAGCTCCAGATCGTCGTCGTTGAAAACATTCTGGTCGAAAGACTGAATATTGTAAGCATTCCACGATTCTATTATCTCAAGAACGGTTTCTTCTTTAATATTAAGATAAGAAGCAATCTCCTGGGCTTTCGGTGATCTGTGTAATTCCTGGGTCAGTTGATCCCTGGCAAGATTAACTTTCTGGTAGACTTCGTAAATACGGCGCGGTATCCTGATAGCAGAACTTTTATCGCGAAAATACCTTTTGATCTCACCGATGACGGTAGGCGTGGCAAAACTGACGAACTTGAAACCCTTATCTGGGCTGAAGCGTTCGACAGCCTTGATCAGAGCGACACAGGCAACCTGGTATATATCGTCGTAATCCACTCCGCGGTTCTGGAATTTGCGTGTAATTATTTCAGCAAGGTATAAGTGCCTGTTCACAAGCTCGTTCCTGTCGGCAACATTTCGATACCTTACATATCTTTCAAAAAGAGAATCGGTATTCTCCGGTTCCTGTAAAGAAGTTGATTTGCGATCATAATCCATTACGGGATATCACCTCAAAATTTTTCGTCATCGAAAGCATGTAGCTTTTGTTTTCGGGGCAATATTCGACGGCATCCATAAACGCATTTATGATAGACATGCCCAAACCGTCTTCGTCGTTCTGGAAAATGCAGTCTATCTTCTTGATATCCGAAGAAAAATTAACAATCAATTTGTCTGTACAAATATTGAACTCTATTTCATATTGTTTGCTGCTGTTTTCGGAAACGCTGATGATCCTGCTGCAAACCTCTGATACCGCAACTTTGATATCTTCCACCGTATCGATGTCAAAGCCGGCCCTGCTGGCCACTCCCGATGCGGCAAGTCTGGCAACGCTCACGTATTCTGCCTTGCATGGCAGCGTTATTGCGATCCTGTCATATGACTCCATCTTTATCGCTCCTTGAATGTTTTAAAGGAAATTCGCGCCTCATTGGCGCTAAACATCCTGCTTTTAAAGCTGCTTCAACGCAAAATAAATAACTTATCGAGCCCTGTTATGACAAATAGCTTCCTGATGTTATCCCTGACATTTTCAATGAATATGTCCCTGCCTTTTTGTCTGGTCCTCTTAAGCGCTCCGACAAATATTCCAAGGCCTGTGCTGTCGATATAGTTCAGGTTCCCGCAGTCTATCACGAGATCTGTATCGCTTTTGTCAACGGTGTGGTAAAGCTTTTCCTTGAACAACTGGGCGGTATAAATATCAATTTCACCGCTTACTATGACTTTGGAGGTATTTTCTGAAAATTCCTCCCTGAAAACCAATTCGCTTGACATTCACTCAATCCTCCTATCCAATCTTATAACGCATCGGTTCATTTGAAAATTTTTCGGTTGTAGAAAAATTTCCTCTCCCGGGATGCATGGGCAAGCAGATGACTAAGTCATCGGCCAGCCTCTGCTGCGTTTCAACGAGGCCGGTTTAGCCTCGTTATTTCATAAGGAACTCTATAAACTTCTCAGCCTTGTCGATCTGCTTGGTTCCGGCAAATATGGCGGCTATCTTGTCATTGCCCAGTACGCCGGTTTCCTTCAGAACGGTACTGTCGGATACGTCTATACCATAAAGATGCGTCTGAACTTCCACGTTGGAATCGCCAGCAGTATCTGCCGCAGTCCCGGTTCCGGAACCGGAAGATTTGTCATCCTTGGTCCCGCTTGCCCCTAACGGGTCTTCGTCTTCTTTGATTCCAGTAATGAATTCCTTATTCTTCTCCATGTCGGCGCCAAGCTTAGGCGCAATATCGTCAAGGTTCAGGAATACGCCCTGTTTTGCGTACCGGAAGTAAGTATCCCTGTCCAGGATGTACACGTCGATATCGCCTGCCGCAACCAGCACCATGGCTTTCATCTCCATAGCATACTGCTGCTGCGGATCGGTTTGTATCTGACCGCCCGTAGTCTGCTGCTGGGTTCCCGCAGTAGGCTGCTGTTCACCGGAAGACTGCTGGTTGTCGGGTAAGTCGGATACGGTAAGGAATGCGCCGTCAATCCCCGGTTCTTTTATTTCCGGAACGTTTTGCTTTATACTCTCACTTAGCTTATCTGAAGCATCAAGATAACTGAAGCTGCCCAAAAAAGCTATCTTGAAGTCCGGATCCACCCTGTTGACAAAGCTGCGGATGCCGAAGAATAATGCAACTGCCAAAGCCAGCGCACCCAGTATATAAAATTTGTAATAATAGAAAAAATTCCGCGCTTTTTTTTCGTCTATGCCCGCTTTTTTCAAAATCGGGGCTGCCTTGCTCGGCGGCTGTTCCTTGACTACGACTTCGTAACCCATAAGAACATTATAAGCCTCCGTTATCTGATCAAAAGAATACTCTTCCGCCGCGGGCTCCCCGTGAGGTACGACCGGAGCTGCCTGCGACGCACTGGCTTCAGGTACGCTTTCCTCCGCCGCATCCTCTTCATACCTCTCTTGAGGCAGGCTCGCCGCCCTGTGCTTCTTCAGCAATATGGAATATTTTCTTTCAATATCGTTTCGGCTTGTTTCCCTTGTAACCCCGAGTATTTTGCGTGCTTCCTTCTTATCCATACATGACCAGCCTCTCTTGTATTACTATTCCCTTGGCTTCATAGTCGGGAAAAGTAAAATGTCCCTGATGGAATACGAATCAGTAAGCAGCATGATCAGCCTGTCTATGCCCATCCCCAACCCGCCGGTCGGCGGCATACCGTATTCGAGCGCATTGACATAATCATCGTCCATCATACTAGCTTCATCATCCCCAGACTCTCTCTTCATGACCTGTTTCATGAACCTTTCCTTCTGGTCGACCGGATCGTTCAGTTCGGTATATGCATTAGCCATTTCCCTGCCGGTGATGAACAGCTCGAACCTTTCTGTAAGTTCGGGTCTGTCCGGCTTCCTCTTGGTAAGCGGTGAAATCTCGACAGGGTAATCCATAATGAACGTCGGCTGGATCAGGTGTTCCTCGACAAGCTCCTCAAACATGAGGTTCATAACCTCGCCCTTGGATAATTTGTCATCGACATGCAGTTTCAGATTACGCGCCGCATTGCGGGCTTCCTCATCACTTCCGAGCTTATCGAAGTCTATACCTGAATGGCTGAGCACAGCTTCACGCATGGTCATTCTGTTCCACGGCGGCGTAAGGTCGATTTCCTGTCCCTGATAGGTCACCCTGGTAGTACCGAGCACTTCCTTCGCAACTGTAGAAATCAGCGATTCGGTCAGTTCCATCATGCCCTTGTAGTCGTTGTATGCCTCGTAAACTTCCATCATCGTGAACTCCGGATTGTGCTTTATGGACATACCTTCGTTCCTGAACATCCTACCCATTTCATAAACCTTTTCAAGTCCTCCGACAATAAGCCGCTTCAGGTACAACTCAGGCGCGATCCTGAGGAAAAGGTCTATATCCAGCGTATTATGGTGCGTAACAAATGGCTTTGCCGTAGCTCCGCCCTGTATCGTGTTGAGCATCGGCGTATCAACCTCGAGGAATCCACGGTCGTCCAGATATCTTCTGATACCCTTCATTATCCTGCTTCTCGCAATGAACGTATTTTTAACCTCCGGATTAATGATAAGGTCAACGTACCTTTGCCTGTAACGCAGGTCTACGTCCTTCAATCCATGCCACTTTTCCGGCAGCGGCTGCAGCGATTTGGCAAGCAGCAATACATTGTCAGCTTTGACCGAAATCTCGCCTTTATGTGTTTTGAAGACTGTCCCGTGAACTCCTACCATATCTCCGATATCGAATTTCTTGAACTCCTCATAGGCTTCCTCACCGATCCCGTCTATCCTAACGTAGATCTGGATCTTGCCGTCTCTATCCTGTACGTCGCAAAAGCTCGCCTTGCCCATGCCCCTCTTGGACATCAGCCTTCCGGCTACTGAAACGTGAACCCCGTCAAAAGTTTCAAAATTATCGATTAACTGTTTCGAATTATGAGTTACATCATATTTGACAATTTTAAAAGGATCCTTCCCGTTCTGCTGAAGTTCCTGAAGTTTTAGCCTTCTTACCCTTAGAACCTCGTTAAGATCATCTAACTCCTGGTTGATTTCGACATTGTCCGCCATCTAAAGAACCTCCCATAAATTTTGAGTATTTCCAGGACAGCCTGTTACAGCCTTTCCAAAATCTCATCCATGCAAGAATAACAGTTTATGAAAATAAACTGTTATTCTGATTATCTTATTATATATTAAATTGTTCGTATGGTACAAATCAAATTCCTACTTTTCGATCTTCAGTATTTTAAATTTCAGTGTTCCGTCGGGCACTGCCACTTCCACTACGTTCCCCTTCTTTTTATGCATCAGTGCGCTTCCTACGGGCGATTCGTTGGATATTTTAAACTGAGCCGGATTTGCCTCGGTCGAACCGACTATCGAATAAACTATCTCTTCATTATATTCCATATCAAGGAGATGTACCTTTGAACCGATGGTTACCTTATCGGTGCTTACATCTTCCTCGTCTATTACACGGGCATGCTTGAGCATCGTTTCAAGCTGGGCGATCCTGCCCTCGACATATGCCTGCTCATTTTTAGCTTCATCATATTCGGAATTCTCTGAAATATCCCCAAATGAGAGAGCGACTTTGATCCTTTCCTTTATCTCCATCCTCTTGGGTCCTCTCAGCTGTTCGAGTTCTTCTTCCAGCTTCTTCAATCCCTCATAAGTCAGAATGACTTCTTTGCCTGCCATTTAGAGCCTCTCCTTTACCTTAAATTTGTGTAATAATATATGCAGTTAACTTGTATTTATTCTGTAATACAACCTTTAAATAATGTATCAGAACTGTAGTATGCATACAAATAGCACTGGTTATTTACAGTGCTTGGTATTTTCGCAAATCCTTATCATATCGCATACGATTTAGATAATTATAAGATACTGTTCAATTGTTGTCAATAACACTTCTTTTTTTTGACGGGCCCCGTGATAATATAAAAAACCTTACTTCCGATATCGTCGTTTCATTTCGGAAGTAAGGCCCGGCAATACTGCAAAATTCTATTTTCAGACCGACGTTTCGTTGTCCTTCAGTATGACGTCGTGCGCCCCGCCTTCAATTATGCTCGTGGAGGAGACAAGCGTCAGTCTTGCCTTATTATGGAGTTCTTCGAGGTTAAGTGCGCCGCAGGTACACATGGTCGATTTAAGTTTGCTCAAAGTTGTCTCAACGTTGTCCTTAAGATTACCCGCATAAGGAACATATGAATCGACACCCTCTTCGAAGTCCATCTTCTGTTTGCCGCCCAAATCGTAGCGCTGCCAGTTGCGAGCCCTGTTCGAACCCTCGCCCCAATATTCCTTGACATAGTTGTTACCGATCTTGAGCTTTCTCGTTGGGCTCTCGTCAAACCGGGCAAAATACCTGCCAAGCATGATGAAATTGGCACCCATGGCCAAAGCCAAGGACATATGGTAGTCATGCACGATACCGCCGTCCGAACAGATCGGAACATATACTCCTGTCTTTTCAAAGTATTCGTCTCTCGCCTTTGCCACCTCTATTACGGCAGTAGCCTGTCCGCGGCCTATACCTTTTGTTTCCCTCGTTATACAGATCGAGCCTCCGCCTACCCCTACCTTGACAAAATCTGCGCCGGCCTCGACCAGATAAAGGAAGCCTTCCTTATCGACTACATTACCGCCGCCGACTTTTACCTCGCCTTTGTACTTGTTCTTTATCCATTCAAGAGTATCCTTTTGATACTCTGTGTAGCCATCGGAGGAGTCGATGCAGAGTATATCGACACCTGCGTCTACCAATGCAGGGACCCTATCCATATAATCCCTGGTATTGATACCGGCGCCGGTCATAAGACGTTTATTGGAATCGAGCAGTTCGCTGGGGTTTTCCTTGTGACTGTCGTAGTCTTTTCTGAATACCATGTAGACGAGGTTTTGATTCTTGTCTATAATCGGCAGAGCGTTCAATTTGTGATCCCAGATCATATCGTTCGCTTCTTTTAAAGTTATACCTTCATTTCCGTATATAAGAGAACTGAAGGGCGTCATGAACTGAGTGATCCTAGTATCTGGCGAGGTCCTGCTGACTCTGTAGTCCCTGCTTGTAACAATTCCAAGCAGTTTGCCCGTGGGTGTACCGTCTTCCGTAATGGCTATTGTCGAATGCCCCGTTCTGGCTTTGAGCCCGAGCACATCGGAAAGGCAGTCATCCGGTTTCAGGTTTGAATCGCTGACAACAAAGCCGGCTTTATATTTTTTAACCTTTCTAACCATATCGGCCTGCTGGTCGATAGGCTGTGATACAAAAATAAAAGAAAGGCCTCCGCACCTCGCCAGCTCTATCGCCATTCCTGAGTCCGAAACAGCCTGCATTACTGCAGATACGAGCGGTATATTGATGTGCATGGAAGCCCTTTCGCCCTTGCCGAATTTTACTATCGGTGTCTTTAAATTTATATTCTGCGGTGTACAAACTTTAGTCGTCAGGTTCGGCAGTAACAGATATTCGCTAAAAGTATGGGATGGTTCATTGTAGAAAAGCGCCATGAAATCATACCTCCTATTCACTGGCCTTATATGTCATAAGTTCTCTGAAAAATATTAGATAACATTATACATAAGAAGCCTATCCGCGTCAAGGAAATAAATTGAGCGTTTTAAGCAACGGTAACTATCCCTGCGTCTTGAATATTTTGTCGATCGCACCTGCGAGTTTGACCTTTGAGTCCTGGAACATCTCAACTATCTTGAATTTGATCTTGATCGGTATTTCACTCTCGCTATCGGAGGAAGTCACTACGTCGTATTCCTCGTCGGTCAGCACCTTTTTGAGATCTTCCTTCACCGAGTCGGGCACAGTGCCGTGCGTTACGTCCACAAAGCAGAGCGGCGGGAACAGTACGCACCACCAGTTGGCTCCGCGGCCTTCGCCTATGACTACCCTTAATGCCTGGTACTCCCCTGCCGGCAGCGCTATATCGCCATATACCTTCGTCGGAAAGGGGTACTTGCCAAGTATCGTCCGGACGCCATAGCTTCTGCCTTTTTCAGTTATCACCTTTTTTGCGATGTCTGTTATTTCGGTCAGGTTGTTCTTTATTATTTCCCTGGATTTTTCTATATTGTCGGAATACTTAAGCTCATCCTGTACATATGCAAGGATGGCGTCCCTTACGTCTCTCTTCAGACTCTGGTCCTCGGGCGAGTCACTGTTCGCTATGACATGCAGCCTGATAAGATTTGCTGCCAAGCCTTTATTCATGCTCTCGGAATAGGAATTGAGCTGCATCAGCCCTGATATCAATACGGTGATCAGCAACGCTGTGATGATCTTGATATAGCCCTTGACACCTTTGAGATTTCCTGCTTTGTTTACAAACGCACTGATTCTTTTCATCCTATATCCCCCTGACAATACCTGTTCTGCCTGTATTTTTCACCCGCAGCTATGCATAAACCGTTATGCATCGCTTAGTGGTATTAAGTATTGTCAAATAGGATAAAATTTATACTTTTAGTAAACAATATGCAATGCAAAAAACAAATAGGAACTTTGGTTTTTTGCACTTGCATTTCCTTTGAAAATTTCTGCAATGAAAAAAGAAATTAGGAACTTTGGCTTTTTTCACTTGCATTTCCTTTAAAAATCTATGCAATGCAAAAAACAAATAGGAACTCTGGAAAAATCGAGTAGGAGGCGGTGACTAACCGCCGTCCCCTCACAGCACCGTGCGTACCGTTCGGTACACGGCGCTTTCAATAGTTTACGTGCACAGACTGATATGCACTGGTTAAATCATAAAAGCCAG
>JAEYOM010000082.1 GCA_023411715.1 Bacillota bacterium
ATTCAGGAAGTTCCATGGAGCAAATGTTGTGCGACTGTTATAGATAAATTTGGAGTGTGTTGGTGGATTGCAATTTGATAAAGCTAATGAGCATTATCAGAAGTTATTTTACTTCGTTATATTTATAAAAAACGCAACTACGACAAATATATATTTTGCGAGGTAAACGTATGATAAAAGCAATATTATTTGATTTCGATGGTGTATTGACTATTGATAAAACTGGTTCGCAATCTATCATTAAATACATCGTATCGAAAACTGGTATTCATGTTGAAAAATTTGAAAACGAGTACTATAAATATAACAAGGGGCTGTTATTAGGTGAATACACGCATAAAGAGATATGGGCAAACCTGTGTCATGGTTTAAACACCGATATTGATTATAATCTCCTTTTGGATGCATTTGAAAACACATTGCTTGATGCTGATATGATAGCGTTTATTGAAGAACTTAAAAAGTCATATAAAATAGGTATGATTACAGATAACAAAAGGGACAGAATTGAGGTAGTGTCAGAATTTAATAAGTTTGATGAAATATTTGATGTAATATCGATTTCAGCAGACTTTCATTCTGGTAAGGATGACAGTATAATATTTGAACAAACGATTACTTCTTTAGGCGTTTCACCAGATGAGTGTATTTTTATTGATAATACCCCTAAAAACTTAATTGTGCCTAAATTAATGGGAATGACAACAATACTATTTGATGATGAAAATAGAAATATTGATGAATTCAAAAGCACTTTAGGCAAATGCATATTATGAGCTTAGTGTTCGCTTCGATATTCACTGGTGAAGTAATAATCCGGGAATCATACATAGAAGTGGAAGCAGTTTGTTTATCACTGTAATGTTCGAACGTGGCAAAAGGATCATCAACCTGCTGCATGGACGCAGCAGGCACGCGATCATGAGATACGGCTGTCGAATGATCTGCGTCCGCGTGAAAACGTGCTGTGATATTACAAACTGCCCGCGACGGAGTTGATGTATGGATTCCAGCTGCACCAGCCTTTTCAGCGTCCTTTTTAAAGTCCTGTTCACAAAGTCCTTTGTCACAATATCCCCTTGACAACCGGGCGCGGTGTTTTGTATAATAGCTTTTGCCCGATGAATTTGGGTGCCTGCGGAAATGATGTGCGGGATTAACTCAGTGGTAGAGTGTCACCTTGCCAAGGTGAAAGTCGCGAGTCCGAATCTCGTATCCCGCTCCAATCCGGAAGCCAGAGACCAGCAGCCATAGAGCAGCAATAAACGGACTATTATACATGTCAGGAAATACAACCTCAGACATGGTATCCGGTCCCTGATTTCCGGTTCTTTATAAATGCGGGTGTAGTTCAATGGTAGAACATCAGCCTTCCAAGCTGATTGCGTGGGTCCGATTCCCATCACCCGCTCCATTTTTTAAAAGACAAATACCTTTAACGGTATTTGTCTTTTTGATGTCGCAAAATGAATCCCATTAGTATATAATTTAGTTTGGGTATAATGGGAGGTATATGATGTTTACAGTGAAACTGAGCCAGCTGGTAAAGGAGTTTCAACTCGAACCGCTCTGCATGGAACAGGGTGCGATCGATATCGAGATCACCACTTCGGATGTCAACAGGCCGGGGCTTCAGCTTTCCGGGTATATGGAGTACTTCGGTTCGGACAGGGTGCAGATCATCGGCAAGGTGGAAACGACTTATCTTGCAAGCCTCTCCCCGCAGGAAAGGCTGAGGAGGCTTGATGAATTCTTCAGGACGGGTTTCCCGTGTCTTGTGATCGCAAGAAATCTCGAGCCGTTTGCCGAAATGTTCGAGGTATCTAGAAAGTATGCTATACCGATCCTTCGGACCGACGACATAACATCGCGCTTTATGAGCGGATTGATCCGGTATTTGAATGTTATGCTCGCGCCAAGGATGTCCGAGCATGGAGTGCTTGTCGAGGTTTATGGCGAGGGCGTGCTTATATTGGGAGAGAGCGGCGTCGGCAAAAGCGAAACTGCGCTCGAACTGGTAAAAAGGGGCCACAGGTTGATTGCCGATGATATTGTCGAGATCAGGAGGGTCTCCGACAGCACTTTGCTGGGTTCGGCTCCCGAAAATATCCGGCATTTTATTGAAATCAGGGGCATCGGCATACTGGATGTGAAGAACCTGTACGGAGTGGGTTCCGTCAAAGTACAGGAAAATATAAATCTCGTAATAAAGCTTGAACTTTGGGACAAGCAGAAGGTATACGACAGGCTGGGACTGGAAGACCAGTTCACCGAAATCCTCGGTATTACGGTACCGTCGCTGGTTATCCCGGTGCGGCCCGGCAGGAACCTGGCCATCATCGTTGAAGTTGCCGCTATGAACCACAGGCAGAAGAAGATGGGCTACAATGCGGCAAAGGTAATAAGCGAAAGATTTACCAAATTCGACTGAACAAATGAAGTTAACGGAGGGATCCATTTGAACCTGGTGGTTGATACACACACACATACGCTGGCAAGCGGGCACGCTTACAGCACCGTAATAGAGAACGCGCATGAAGCGGGTGTCAATGGCATGGAAGCCATTGCGATGACGGATCACGGACCGGCTATGCCCGGGGCGGCGTCACTGCTGCATTTCTGGAATCTCAAGGCCATTCCCGAACGCATATATGGCGTGAGGGTGATCAAAGGCGCTGAAACCAACATCATGGATCACTCCGGGAGCCTTGACATCCCTAAAGGCTTGCTTTCAAGGATGGAGTTCGTTATTGCGAGCTATCATGACAATGTAGTGAAACCGGGTACCATAGAGGAAAATACGGAAGGAATGATCAAGGTCTTAAAAAATCCCTGTGTGGATGCCGTTGCGCATCCGGGAAACCCGGTGTTCCAGGTGGATATAGAGCGGGTCGTCAGGGCCGCGGCCGAATACGGCAAGCTGATAGAGATAAACAACAATTCGTTCAGGATTAGAAAAGGTTCCGAGCCTAACTGTATCGGTTTTGTTGAACAGTGTAAAAAGCAGGGCGTAAGAATTACGTGCGGAACAGATTCGCATATCTGTTTCGATATCGGGCGTTTTGACAATATCCGGCGGATACTGGACGAAACCGGTATGCCCGGGGAGCTTGTGCTTTGCACTTCTTTGGATAAAGTGGATGCTTTCCTAAAAGAGAGAAAACCTTCTAAGATGTCTGTTGCCGAAGTAGAATAGAGTATGAACATTCATTGGGACCGCAATGCCGGAATTGATCCGCATTATGGCGGGACCCGGAGGGAGCATGAATTTGAACAAGTCTGGCATAGCGGAGCTGCTTGGCAAAGTACCCGGCAGCGGTGTTATCACAACTGATGAATCGATGGCCGGACAAACGTCCTTCAGGATAGGCGGGCCTGCTGACATTTTTGTAAGGCCGGATTCCGTAGAAGGTCTTTCCGGAGTATTGAGCGCATGCGCACAGGACGGCATACCGGTCATGGTAATGGGCAACGGTACGAACCTGATCGTTCGCGACGGCGGTATCAGGGGCGTTGTGATACAGCTTAAGGATAATTTTGGCGCATGCGAGGCAAAAGGCTGTGAAATAACGGCTCAACCGGGCATACTGCTCTCACGGCTGTCAAGGATCGCATTGGAACAAGGGCTCACGGGTCTCGAGTTTGCGGAAGGTATTCCCGGGACTTTGGGAGGGGCCGTGGCAATGAACGCAGGCGCCTACGATGGTGAAATGTCCATGGTCGTCGGATCGTCGGAATATATGAGCCCGGGCGGACAGATACGGACACTTGACAATTCGCAGCACTGCTTCGGAAAACGATCCAGCTTCATTCAGGCGGATGGAGGCATAGTTTTGAAGACCCGTCTGAGCCTGCGTGAAGGAAACAGGGATGAAATAAAGGCAAAAATGGATGAGTTCAGCAGAAGGCGCAGAGAAAAGCAGCCGCTGGATATGCCGAGCGCGGGAAGTATCTTCAAAAGGCCCGACGGCTATTTCGCCGGCAAGCTTGTGCAGGACTGCGGACTAAGAGGACACCGCATAGGCGGCGCCGAGGTTTCAACGCTGCACTGCGGCTTTATAGTAAATGCGGGAAATGCTGCGGCAAGGGATGTAACAACGCTGATAAAATATATACAGGACAAGGTAAACGAGCAGTTTGGAGTCCAATTGCATACGGAAGTCAAAATCGTGGGTGAGGAAGAAGGCATAGGATGAAATTCATTGTGATAACGGGGATATCAGGAGCGGGGAAGAGTCTGGTCGCAAAGCACCTTGAGGATGCCGGCTTTTTCTGCATAGATAATCTGCCACCGCTGCTGATCCCGAAAATTGCGGAGATTTGTTCACAAAGCTATAAAAAGCTGGATAAGATAGCCGTCGTCATAGATATACGCGGCGGTGAGCTTTTAAACGACCTGCTGCCCTCTCTTGAGGCGCTGACAGGCGATGGGCATACCTATCGGATGTTTTTCCTCGAAGCCACCGACAAGGTAGTGGTAAAACGGTATAAGGAATCCAGGAGGGCTCATCCCCTGGCACAGGAAGGAAGGCTTGCAAGGGGGATCGCCGAAGAGAGGCGCGTGCTCCAGAAAATCAAGGATCGCGCGGATTTCGTCATAGATACCTCGAACCTGTCGCCAAAGCAGTTAAAGGAAGCGATAACCGGTATCATAGGGCAGGAAAGCTCATTCAAGGGCCTTATAATCAATATAATCTCCTTCGGCTTCAAATACGGCATTCCGATAGAATGCGACCTCATATTCGACGTCCGTTTCATCCCGAACCCCTATTATATCGAGTCCATGAGTAAGCATACGGGCAAGCATGAGGATGTGAAGGAATACGTCCTTAAAATGCCCGAAACGGTGGAGTTCCTTGATAAACTTAATTCCATGCTGGACTTCCTTATTCCGAATTACGTCAAGGAAGGAAAATCGCAGCTTGTGATAGGTATAGGCTGCACCGGAGGAAGACACCGCTCCGTGGCTATTGCCGATGAGTTGAACAGAAATCTGACAGAAAAACAGCATCGTACGGTAGTCGAGCACAGAGATATCGAAAAAGATGGCAGGAGTGCTGGCAGATGAGATTCAGAGGTCGTTTATCACTCAACTCGGATAAGCTTACCAATCTCGTTTATGATAAAAGGATATTGATAAAAGGTCCTAAAATCGTTGCCATTGGCGGCGGGACGGGGCTTTCAACTATGCTGAGGGGCCTTAAGGCCTATAGCTCGAATATCACTGCAGTCGTTACGGTGGCGGATGACGGAGGGGGCTCCGGCATTCTCAGGCAGGAATTAGGTATACTACCGCCCGGCGACATACGTAACTGCATACTGGCATTGGCAGATACCGAGCCCATCCTTGAACAGCTTCTACAGTACCGTTTCCAGGACGGAATCCTGAAAGGGCAGAGCTTCGGCAACCTGTTCCTTGCAGCAATGGACGGCATTTCGTCAAACTTCGAGGAAGCGGTAAAAAAGGTGAGCGACGTTCTGGCAGTCACGGGACAGGTACTGCCTGTGACGTTGGAAGATGTGGCTCTGTGCGCCGAGCTTGACGATGGCTGTACCATATGCGGCGAATCAAAAATAGGTGATCACAACGCGTTCCATAAGGGGAGGATTAACCGTGTATACCTTGACCCCCCGGATGCCCAACCGCTGAAGGATGTGCTCGATGCGATAGCTGAGGCGGACATAATACTCCTCGGACCGGGAAGCCTTTATACGAGCATTATCCCGAATCTTTTGGTCAGGGGCATCTGCCCTGCGATTAAAAATAGCAAGGCTATCAAAGTGTATGTATGCAATGTCATGACACAGCCGTCGGAAACAGAAAATTACACTGTGTATGATCACATCTCCATATTGGAGGATCATTCCGAGAAAGGCATCGTGGATTGCTGCATAGCAAATAACTCCTCCGTTCCGACGGAACTGCTGGAAAAGTACCTGAATGATGGCGCCGATCAGGTCCGGATTGACCGGGAAATAATTTCTGAGGCGGGTATAAGGCTGATCGAAGGGGACATTGTATCGATAAAGAATAATCTGATCAGGCATGACTCCAAAAAACTTGCGAAGACCGTTATAGAGCTTGTTGCCGAAAGCGTGCTGGCAAAGGATCGTTCGAGGGCGGTCGACTATTATTACATCAGGGACAGACTCGACAGAAACGTATGAGTTTTCTCCAGTGTTTGAACGAGGTATCGGATGAGATTCGGAAAATCTGAATGGAGCAGCTGGGATAGGGGAATTGAGCGTGAATGGCTGCTTACGAACGGCATAGGCGGTTTTTCGTCCTCCACGATAACAGGCGGCAATACCCGCAGGTATCACGGATTGCTCGTTGCATCACTTCACCCGCCTGTCGGCAGGCATCTGATACTGTCGCAGCTGCATGAGTGGGTGATTGTACCCGGCGCGGAATTCAGCCTGCATTCTTTTTCAACAGGCGATTATATCGAAAAAGGCTTTTACAACCTGCAAGGCTTCAGCCTCGAACCTTTGCCCGTTTTTACATACCGCATCGGCGACCTGATGATCGAGAAGACCGTAACCATGATATACGGGGAAAATACTATCGCGGTAATTTACCGGGTCATAAGCGGTTCCGACGATGTAACTATAAAGATATCGCCGCTCGTCAATTTCAGGGATTACCACGGCGATTCACACAGGGAACACATGCGCTTCAGGCAGGAGCCCGGACAGGAAGAAACGAGGGTAAAGCCTTATGACGCTGATACCGTTATACTGCTCAAGTGTGCCGGCAGCAGCTATACGCCGCTTGAAAACTGCTGGTTTGAACACATGTATTACGCGGTTGAACATGAAAGAGGGCTTCAGGATACCGAAGACCATTACATACCGGGAGTTTTCTCCCTGGCTGTGAAGGCGCGCAGCGATATATATTTTACTTTCATATGTACTGTGGAAAAGGACAGAATAGCTGAAAAGCCCGGTGGGACCGGAGCAGCAGATTGTGAAGCGGTAGATTGCGGAGCAGCAGGTTGCGAGGAGTCGGGCTGCGGTAAAGTCCGGGACGGGAAAGCCATGATAGCGGTAGATTGCGGAGCAGTAGATTGCGGAGCGGCAGGCTGCGGTAAAGTCCGGGACGGGAAAGCCATGATAGCGGCTGAGAAAGCCAGGCTCAAGGCTCTTGAGGACAGGGCGGGCTACAGGGACGACTTCGCCCGCGCATTGGGGAAGGCTGCGGATCAGTTTATCGTTTACAGGCAATCCACAGGTGTGAAGACTATATTAGCCGGTTATCCCTGGTTTACGGACTGGGGAAGGGACGCGATGATATCGCTAACTGGCCTTACACTTGCAACGGGGCGTTACGGCGATGCGGCGCAAATACTGTCGGCATTCGGCCGGCATGTCCGCTACGGTCTGTTGCCGAACATGTTTCCCGACGAGGGCGGAGACCCGGGTTACAATACAGTCGACGCGGCGCTTTGGTTTTTTGAGGCCGCAGCGAATTACCTAAGATATACGGGCGATTCCGACCTGATAAGGGACAAGCTTTACGAGCCGATGGTCCGGATATATGAAGCATATAAAAAGGGTACCATAAACAATATCCATATGGATGAGGATGGCCTCATCATATCGGGGGATGAGAATACCCAGCTTACGTGGATGGACGCAAAGGCAGGATCTACGGTGTTTACGCCGCGTCATGGCAAGGCGGTCGAGATAAATGCGCTTTGGTACAATGCCCTGCGGATTCTTGAATCGATTTCTTATAGACTTTCCGAAGTTTCCGGGAAACGCGGAAACGCAGGTAAAGAGTTTAATAACGCCGGCAGTGAGCATATAGGCTCCGCCCGACAATATGCTCTGATCGGAAGGGAAGCCTCAGAGCTTTCAAAAAAGGTTAGGGAGAGCTTTGTAAGGATCTTCTGGTATGACGAGGGAAAGTACCTGTATGATGTTGTGCGGGACGATTTCAGAGACCGGAAGCTGCGCCCCAACCAGATTTTTGCCGTAAGCCTTTCATATCCTTTGCTTGACGGTGAAAAAGCCCGCTTGGTCGTGGAGAAGGTTTGGAAGGGGCTTTATACGGCACATGGTCTCAGGAGCCTGTCCACAGATTCTTCCGAATACAAGGGGCAATACGCCGGCGAATCCTATAACAGGGACTCAGCCTACCATCAGGGGACCGTCTGGGCCTGGCTGATCGGGCCTTTTATTACTGCGTTCGAACGGACATTGGGACAGGAACAGGCTTATAAGGGTATGTCGGCGGCTTTCCTCGAACCGTTCAGGGAACACCTCGGGTATGCGTGCCTGGGCAGCATTTCGGAGATATTCGACGGCGACGAGCCGCTGATCCCGCGGGGCTGCTGTGCGCAGGCGTGGAGTGTGGCGGAGGTGCTGAGGGCATATGTGGAGAATGTTCCAGGCGAAAGCCGCAAAACAGATGGTTTTCCTACAGCAGACTTTGAATAGGAGGTTTTGCATTGTCATTTTCATCAACTGTAAAAAATGAATTGTGCCGGCTTGAGAATATCAGTGAATGCTGCCTTCTTTCCGAACTGGCCGCGTCCGTCTGCCTGAACGGTGCTGCTGCGGCTGCACCCGGAGGCGGCTGGTATATACGTATCACTACGGAAAACGCAGCATTTGCAAGAAGGATATACAGCCTTATCCGAAAGCTTTGCTACATTACTCCCGAAGTGACCATACGTAAAAGCAGGAAGCTCAAGAAGCACGTTTCATATATGCTTTTCGTGACTCCGGCAGCGTCTTCAGCCAAGTTGCTGGAAAAGATCGGGATAATGGTCCTTCCTGAAAAAGAGGGTCAGTCTAACGTAATCATATTGTCCGAAAAGAACTCCATGAAAAGGCAGTGCTGCCGTAAAGCCTTCCTTCGCGGCGCTTTTCTGGCAGGCGGCTCCGTATGCGACCCCGAGAAAACGTACCACCTTGAGCTTACCTCGCGCACTCGCGCACAGGCTCAGGAGCTGAGCCGGATACTGGCATTTTTCAAGCTTCACGCGCGGATCATAAAGCGAAAGGGAAGTTATGTAACATACCTCAAGGAAGGCGAAAATATTGTGGATTTCCTGAATATAATAGGCGCCCACAGCGCTTTGATGGAACTCGAAAACGTCAGGATACTCAAGGGCATGCGCAACAGTGTCAACAGGATCGTCAATTGCGAGACTGCAAATCTGGAGAAGACGGTGAATGCTTCGCTCAGACAGGTTGAAAATATTCGCTATATTGCAGATCATATAGGCTTCGACAGATTGCCTCCGAACCTGCGCGATATTGCGGCATTAAGGCTCGAATACAGTGATGCGAGCCTCTCCGAACTCGGGCAGATGCTTTCGCCGCCGCTGGGCAAATCCGGCGTTAACCACAGGCTGAGGAAGCTGGACCAGATAGCTGAGAAGCACCGCGACCCTGTCGGATAATGTCGTAAAAAAATTTGTTTTTCTACAAAGGTTCCCATATTTCATTGAAGGATATTCCAATTAATTGAAGAATTAGATTCTATCAGGAAATTGTTCAGTATCTACAAATGAAATGTGCGGAGGAGATATTTTTGGAAATCAGATTTACCAACAGGGGTTCTACATTGATCGCCTCATTTTCAGGTGAACTTGATCATCACTATGCCGAATATGCCCGGAATAAAATCGAGGGCGAGCTTTTGAAGGCTACGACCAGAAATGTGGTTTTCGATCTGTCGGGTCTTAGTTTTATGGATAGTTCGGGGATAGGCGTTATTGTGGGCAGATATTCAAATGTAAGGAAGCTTGGCGGCCGTACCGCAATTATATGTAAAAACCAGAAGATCTGCCGGATTCTTGAGATATCAGGTATTTTGAAAATCATGCCCATATGCGATAATCTGGATCATGCTATGAATGCGCTTGCCAGCGCATAAGGTGGGCATAAGTCCGCCGGGGGTATCAGCCGGGTCATCGCCTGTTAGTAGGTTGCCGGTATGAGATTTGTGTAGAGGGAGCGAAATGGTATGCAGCCTGTAAATGAAATGAGACTGGAATTTTTAAGTAAATCGAGCAATGAAGCTTTTGCAAGGGTGGTGGCGGCAGCATTTGTCTCCCAGCTCGATCCGACACTGGAGGAACTTGCGGATGTAAAGACTGCCGTTTCCGAAGCCGTCACCAATGCCATTATCCACGGCTATGAGAACAAGTACGGTATCATCAGGATGATCTGCCGCCAGTTCGAAAAAAGCGTTGAAATTGAGATTTCTGATGACGGCAAAGGCATAGAAAACATCGAAGAGGCCATGCAGCCGCTGTTCACGTCCAAGCCGGATATGGAGCGTTCAGGTATGGGCTTTACTGTCATGGAGAGCTTCATGGACAGTGTAAAGGTGCGTTCGACGCCGGGCGAAGGCACGACTGTGACTCTTTCCAAGTATTTCGGATCACTCGACGGAGGGCGCTGATAAAAAGGTCCGGTTTATGACGGCATCGTCGGCATTATGTTATATTGCCGGATAAACGGCTTACGGCCTGTTCTGACCGGCAGTGGAATACGATGGTATTATGATTGGGTAACAGCGATTGCTGCTATTATTTTTACATATAGTTGTAAATAACTTGAATAAATTACGATACTTAGCATAGCTGCTATTTTCTCATTGGGAGAAAGGTTCTGTAATATGAGTGAAAAACCTTATGAAGGTATCGATACCATACAGATGATTCTGAAAGCTAAGGAAGGCGACAAGTCTGCGCAGAGCATCCTTGTCGAAAATAATATCGGCCTTGTCTGGAGCATAGTAAGAAGGTTCCAGAACAGGGGGCATGAAACGGACGACCTTTTTCAGATCGGCTGTATTGGTTTGATCAAGGCTATCAACAAGTTCGATACATCATTCGACGTTAAATTCTCGACTTATGCAGTACCAATGATAATCGGAGAAATAAAGCGTTTTCTGAGGGACGACGGTATCATCAAGGTAAGCCGTTCGCTTAAGGAAATATCAAATAAAGCCCATATTACAAAAGAGGTCATGAGCAAGGAACTCGGCCGCGAACCTACTATCAGCGAGATGGCGCAGAGACTGGACATATCGACTGAAGAACTTGTCATGGCGGTGGAGGCAGGGCACACTCCCGAATCCCTGTACAATCCTGTCGGGGAGGGAGACCATTCATCTTTGATGCTGATCGACAGGCTTGACGATAACCTGAGCGACGATGAAACGGATATTATCGATAAAATAGCACTGAAGCAGGTTATGGACACTTTGAAGCCTCGCGAAAAGCAGATCATTATCCTTCGCTATTTCAAGGAGCAAACGCAGGTCCAGATAGCGAAAATGCTTGGAATATCCCAGGTACAGGTGTCAAGAATCGAACGCAAGATACTCGATGATATACGAAATCGTATCAATTACACTTGATTCACACATCTTTTATTTCTTCCTTTCCACATCGTTATAGCTGAAAATATAATGCTGGTTGGTCGCTATTACGAGTTATGTTCAAAGATCATATAGATTCAGCTTGGCGGCAAATCTAACTCGCTTCGCTCAAACAAAGATTTGCCCTTAATAGTGCTTCATCAATATGCTCTAATTCACATAACTCATGTAATATACGACAACCAGCATTATATTTTATTTAGCATAATTTTTCTGAATACTTATTTCTGTCTGTTCCAATAATAATAAATACAATAAAAAGAAAACGGGGTGCTTGCTATGTTGGCTATACTGAACAAGTATAAGCTGTTTCTTATAATTTTAACTCTGATAGTCCTGGCAGTCCTGATCTTATTGTTCGTAACAAGTCAGAACAATGAAAAGATCCCTTCCAGGGGCGTGTTCGTCATGGCCGGCAGTCTATTCAACGTTTGAACGGGGAGGGGATCTGATTGCAGCAGGTAATGTCCAAGGAAGAATATAAAAAATATGTTGATAAAAAATCGCCCGATTCAAAGCTCTTTTTGAACATTTCCAGAGCCTTCCTCGTCGGCGGTCTTATTTGTACGTTGGGACAGTTTTTCATGAATTCCTTCAAGGCTATGGGCTTAGATAAGGATATAACAGCTTCTTTGACTTCCGTAGTGATGATTTTCCTGGGCGTGCTGTTCACTGCGCTGAATATCTATGATGACCTCGGCAGGTTTGCAGGAGCGGGATCGATCGTACCGATAACAGGCTTTGCAAATTCAATTGCTTCACCTGCCATGGAGTATAAAAGCGAGGGTTTCGTCATGGGTATAGGTACCAGGATGTTCCTGGTTGCCGGACCGGTGCTGGTATTCGGCGTAAGTACTTCGATACTTGTAGGCATCATACACTACCTTATCAAATTTTGACTTTGGCATAAATAAGAAGGAGTAATGGCAATGTTGGAGAAGAAAGTAGGCAAGCAGACTATACAATTTAGAAATCCGCCGGTTATTGCGGCAACTGCTTCTATCGTCGGACCAAAGGAAGGGAAAGGCCCGCTTGCCGGCTTTTTCGACCAGACAGTCAGTGATGAATTCTGGGGCGAGAAGACCTGGGAAAAAGCCGAGAGCAAATTTGTGAGGGAGGCCTTTGCGAAAGTCGTCTCCAAGGCTTCGATCGCAGCAAGCTCGCTGGACTTTATTATCGCGGGCGATTTGCTGAATCAGTGTATCGCTTCCAGTTTCGGTCTGCGCGAATCGAATGTCCCGTTTTACGGCATTTACGGCGCATGCTCGACAATGGGTGAATCGATGGGCCTCGGAGCCATGCTCATCGATGGCGGTTATGCCTCGAATATAGTTTGCCTGACTTCCAGCCATTTCTGTTCGGCAGAGAAGCAGTTCAGATTTCCTCTCGAACTCGGATCACAGCGTCCGCCTACCGCCCAGTGGACAGTTACGGGTGCCGGCAGCGTGCTTTTGTCTGCCGAGGGATCGGGTCCCTATGTTACAAGGATTACCACGGGAAAAATCGTGGATATGGGCATAAAGGATCAGAACAATATGGGCGCGGCGATGGCGCCGGCTGCTGCCGACACTATCTATGCGCATTTTGAAGATACGGGGCTGGCTCAGGATTACTACGATATGATCGTAACGGGAGACCTGGGAGCCGTCGGCAGGGAGATCACCGATGATTTGCTTTCGTCCAACGGGGTGCGCATCGGCAGTATCCTTAATGACTGCGGGCTTATGATCTTTGATAAAACACAGGACGTACATTCGGGCGGAAGCGGCTGCGCATGCTCTGCCACAGTATTTGCCAGCTTTCTGTATGACAGCCTGAAAAAGGGAAAACTCAAAAGGATACTTTTCGTCCCGACAGGTGCGTTATTGAGTCCTTCGAGCGTACAACAGGGGGAAACGATACCCTGTGTCGCGCATGCTGTTGCCATTGAAAACACTACAGGAGGAAGTTTAGCGCCCTGAGGCGCGGATTTCCTTTAAAACTTCCACAGGAGAGTGATGTTATGCGGCAAATATTTATGCAGTATTTGAGTGCGTTTATTGTTGGCGGTATTATTTGTGCCATTGGACAGGTATTAATAGATAAGACAAAGCTTACGGCTGCCAGAATATTGGTGATTTTTGTCACAGCCGGTGTAGTCCTCGCTGCATTAGGGGTATACCAGAAGCTAGTCGATATTGGAGGGGCCGGCGCCACGGTCCCGCTTACGGGATTCGGGTATAGCCTGGCAAAAGGAGCCTTCATGGACGTCGACAAATACGGCCTGCTGGGAGCGCTGACCGGCGGTATTAGGGCTACTGCTGCAGGCGTGGCGGCGGCGATTTTCTTTTCTTACCTTGTTGCGGTCATATTCAAACCCAAAATAAAGACCTGACGGAGATTTTTATGAATAAACGAAAGGTTATACTGGTAACCGACGGGGACATGGCAGCGAAGGAAGCGGTCGAAAAAGCGACGGCGAATATAGGGGGGCGCTGCATTTCTTCGTCCGCCGGGAATCCTACTCTCTTATCGGGAGAAGAGATAGAAAAGAAGATATTGGAAGCAAAACATGATCCGGTGGTCGTTATGGTGGATGACAGAGGGGCCAAGGGTAAAGGCCCCGGCGAAAGAGCGATGGAGTATCTGCTGGACTGCCGCAAGCTGGATGTATTGGGCGTTGTGGCTGTTTCGTCGAATGGAAAAGATTGCAACGGGATTAAAATTGACTATTCGGTTACCAAAACGGGTGAAGTTGTAAAAAACGCGGTAGATAAATTCGGCGATAATACCTACAGCGGCAAGATCTGCGGGGATACCCTGAGTATACTGAGGTCCCGGCCTGAAGTATTTATCGTCGGCATAGGCGATCCGGGTAAAATGGATTATCAGGATGAAGTTTCAAAAGGAGCCCCTATTACTACTAAAGCGCTCGGAATTATACTTGAACATGGCGGATTATTGTAAAAACACTCTTGAAAAGAAGGATTTTTTCCGATAATGTAGAAAGTAGTAATAAATCGTAGCTTATATTTGGTAAAGGTGGGGTTCGGCAAATGAACATTGAATATATCAATCCATTTATTGAAGCAAGTCAGACAGTTTTGAAACAGATAATAAAACTTGATGCAAAGCTTGGTAAGGTTTACTTAAAAAACTCTCCCTACAAAAGTGAAGATATACTGATAATGGTTGGTTTGACCGGCAAATTGCGCGGCCAGGCTGTATTTTCAATAAACAGGTCTTTTGCTCTCAAGATAGCTTCCGTAATGATGATGGGCATTCCGGTACCTGAATTTGACGAATTGTCCAAGAGTGCGATATCCGAATTGGCAAATATGATTATGGGTAATGCGGCAACGATACTATACAACAGAGGCATAAACATAGACATCACCCCGCCGTCCCTGCTCGTAGGCGAAAATATGCAGATTACGACCAATAAGATGAAGACCGTCTGCATACCATTGGAATTTAATGAAAATGAAAAAATCGAACTCGATATTTCTACGGAAGGTTGATATATGATATTACAAAAGAGCTCATGGGCTTCCAGGAGCTTTTTTTGTTGTAATATACTTTATCGTAAAGAAGGATGTTTAGCGCCCTTGAGGCGCGGATTTCTCTAAAACATTAAAAGGGGCGTAAACAATGGAGGGAGCATTTTATACCGGCAAGTACCGCAACATTTTCAAAGAATACGGATATCCGGATGCGGAAGTGCAAAAAAGGGTGGAGGACACCTGGCAGAAATTGTTTTGCGGTGATGAAGAAACGAGGATATATTATGCGGCAGGCGATGATATGGGGTACCTGCTTGACACCGGCAACGATGATGTCAGGACTGAGGGTATGTCCTACGGTATGATGATGTGTGTACAGCTGGATAAAAAGCACGAGTTCGACTGCATTTGGAACTGGGCTCACGAGTATATGCAGCACCGGGAAGGAAAATACAAGTATTATTTCGCCTGGTCGTGCAATACGGACGGTACCAGGAGATCGGAGGGACCGGCTCCCGACGGCGAAGAATATTTTGCCCTGTCGCTGCTGTTTGCCTCGCACCGCTGGGGGGACGGCCCAGAGCCATATAATTACAGCAGGCAGGCATTGAAAATACTGCGCGAGTGCGTACACAAGGGCGAGGAAGGGGAAGGAGATCCGATGTGGGAGCCTTCAAACAAATTGATAAGGTTCGTGCCCGAAACGCCGTGGACGGATCCTTCCTATCATCTGCCGCACTTTTATGAACTCTTTTCTATGTGGGGAGATCCAATAGACAAAGCTTTCTGGCATGAAGCTGCCGCCGCCAGCAGGGAGTATCTGAAAACGGCATGTCATCCGGTGACGGGACTCGCTCCCGAGTATTCGGATTATGACGGAAAGCCGCACAAGGCGAGCTGGGATTACGGACATTTCCGCTTTTACAGCGACGCCTACAGAGTGGCGGCAAATATCGGGCTCGATTCATCCTGGTTCGGAAATGACGAGTGGAAGAAGCTTGAAGCCGGCAGGATTCAGGCATTTTTCGCCCCGATGGGACCCAATGCCGATTACAGGATGTACGACATAGACGGAACTCCTCAGGAGGAAAAAGCTCTGCACCCGGTCGGACTGATCGCGACCAATGCGCAGGCGTCCCTTGCAGGAGAAGGTGAAAATGCCGGGAAATGCGTCGAACTTTTCTGGAATACACCTGTCCGTACCGGCGTCAGACGGTATTATGACAATTGTCTCTATCTGTTTGCGATGCTGGCGTTAAGCGGCAACTACAGGATCTGGTAAGGATGTTAAAGCCGAACAAGCTAGGTGGTATAGAATTTGAGTTAAGCCGGTTGGCTTTATTGCGGGAACGATGCTCCAAGCCAAAGAGTCTGTAAATTCTCGCTCTGTGCAAAATCAAACGTGACTCGCCCCCGGACCCCGGCTGCTCAAGCAGGACGTGATTTTGCCTGGATTTTGCTCGAATTAACACGCTCTATTGGCTCTGCGCATATGTTCCCTTAATAAAGTCAACCGGCTCAACAATAAAATAAAGGCAGGCGGATCAATCTTCGCCTGCCTTTCATAATAAGCTTGCAGCTATTTACCTACTATCAGCAGAACGGATTCTCGGTGCGATACGGCAGCGATTTCGGCTGGTTGTAGGAAATTACGGGTACACCGAGCATTGAGAAGATATCGAACAGTATCTTGCCGACATGCCCGAACGCGACGGCTCCGTGGTGCGGGTAGCGGTCTGCGATCAGCACGTGGCGGTAGAATCTGTCCATTTCTTTTATTGCAAAAATTCCGATGCCTCCGAATGAACGGGTCTCGACCGGAAGGATCTCGCCCTGGGCTATATATGCCTTGAGACCGCCTTCGGCAGTTCCCTGCAGGCGATAGAATGTGATCTGTCCAGCTTTGATATCGCCTTCGAGCGTACCGCGCGTTATATTCGGTTCGGTATCGGGCTCGAGGCTTCTCTTCATGATAAGCTGGTATTTCATTTCCGGATTCCTGAGGTAGCATATGGGAGTATTCCCGCAGTGGAAGCCCATGAAGGTCTCATTCAGCCTGTAGTCGAATTTGCCTGTGATCTCGGCCTTGTACATATCTGCCGGTACGGAGTTGTTGATATCAAGCAGTGTGACCGGAGCTTCGCTTGCGCAGATACCGATATATTCCGAAAGAGTTCCGTAAATATCGACCTCACAGGAAACCGGGATGCCTTTTGAAACCAAGCGTGAATTGACATAGCAGGGAACGAACCCGAATTCCGTCTGGAAGGCAGGCCAGCATTTGTTGGCGAAAGCAACATATTTACGGGAGCCCTTTGCCTCTTCCATCCAGTCCAGGAGCGTCAGTTCATATTGGGCAAGACGCGGGAGGATACCGGGCATCTTGTTGCCGCTGCCTAGTTCGCGCTGCATGTCGGCCACGACTTCAGGGATCCTCTTGTCATCCTTGTGTTTGTTGAAGGCTACGAGCAGATCGAGTTCGGAATTCTCCTGTATCTCTACGCCCAGGTTGTACAACTGCTTTATCGGTGCGTTGCAGGCCAGGAAGTCCTCCGGTCGCGGCCCGAAAGCAATTATCTTCAGATTTGAAACACCTATAAGGGTGCGTGCGACAGGCACGAATTCGCCTATCATTCTTGCGAGGTCGGCGGGACTGCCTACAGGATATTCGGGTATAAATGCACGGATATTTCTGATCCCCAGGTTGTATGAGCAGTTCAGCATACCGCAGTACGCATCTCCGCGGCCGTTGATGAGCGTATCGCCAGAGTCCTCGGCTGCGGCTACATACATTATCGGGCCGTTGAACATCTTTGCGATTAGTGTTTCCGGTGTTTCGGGACCGAAATTACCCAGGAAAACTACGAGGGAATTTATACCCTTGCTGATCACGTCTTCGACGGATTTCACAGCGTCTGTCTCATTTTCTACGGTCACCGGGCAATCGTAAACCTCGAGCCCAAGCTTTCCGCAAGCTTCAGCCACTGCATGACGTCTCGATTCGGACAGCGATATCGGGAAACAGTTACGACTTACAGAGATAATACCTAATTTCACTTGTGGGATGTTCTTCATAGATTTTGACCTCCGTTAAAATAGTTACCTGATAATTTTTAACTTAATCAGCATATAAATAACTTTATCTGTTCCATTATATTCTCTTTTGGGCATTCTGAAAACTGTTTATTATTTTTTCATATTTTTCAATATACCCTAAGGGTATAAGAACACTGCTATATCTAGATTGATTAAGCCCCTTTGGAACAGGCATGAAGCAGAGACAGGGGGCGGCTCACATATCATCCAAGCCGTCCCCTTCTCCCATTTATCCCTGAGCTTATTTTCTGCCTACTGCTTCTACCTAACGCTTTCACGTGCGGATCTGAATGCCTTTCTTACTGCATCGGCCTGCACCTGGGTCAATGTACCGTCTTTGACGAGGTCCTGCAGAAAATCATGATGTCCTTGAGGGTGGCCCTGTGGTCTGAATTTGATGTCTTTGCCCTGTGACGGCTTTTGGGTCCCGTTATCGGGTTTCCCGTTTTGAAGTTTTCCATTTTCAAGCTTTCCCTTTTCCAACTTTTCCTTTTCAAATTTCTCACGTTTGGCTGCCATGGCCTTCAGTATGGCATCTTCCTGTGCTCTGGTAATAGTACCGTCCTTGACCAGATTATCGAGGGCATTTTTAAACTGCTTGTGAATCTCCTGCTTTTTTAGTTTGATCTCGGTGTTCTGCGTGTTCTGCTGTTCGGTGCCGGGCATTGCGTATGCAGCTCCTGTCCCTGTCATCGCCAGGGTTCCTGCCAGTGCTATTCCGGCTATCGTCTTCTTATTAATCATTTTTATCTGCTCCTTTAAATTTACAAATTTCCATGGGTTTATTCTTTGCGTAAGATTCGATTTTTATATCAGAAGCATCGTTTTTAATTTCTTCTATTTGTGGTATATTAGAACTTGTAAAAATTGCAGCAGAATAGATTTAAACGGAGTGAAGTCATTGTCAGTACATATAGCATTGGTCGAACCCGAAATACCGCAAAATACCGGCAACATAGCGCGCACCTGCGCCGCCACGGGCTCTGGGCTTCATCTGGTAGGCAAGCTCGGATTCTCGGTCGAGGACAGATACCTTAAAAGAGCGGGTCTTGATTACTGGGACAAAGTATTGGTGAGCCGCTGTAGTAAAATTGACGAGTTGAAGGAAAAATACGGCGATTACACATTTTACTTCGCATCTACGAAAGCCGGACATACATACACCGACGTGGTCTATCCGGAAAAATGCTTTCTGGTATTCGGCAAGGAAACCGCAGGGCTGCCCGAAGAACTGCTTGAAGCAAACAGGGAAACCTGCATAAGGATACCGATGCTTCCCGGCATACGTTCGCTCAATCTCTCCAATTCGGTTGCAATCGTACTGTATGAGGTTTTAAGACAGCGGGGCTTTAATAATATGGAGCTTAAAGGGAAAATGGGAATGGAGGATGTTTAGCGCCAATAGCGTGGATTTCCTCTAAAACATCCAATGGAGGATGCTTAGCGCCAATGGCGCGGATTTCCTCTAATACATCCAAGGGAGTGATTGGAATGATAAATCGTGAAAGAATGGTCAGTGAATTCAAGAGCCTTGTCAGTATCGACAGCCTATCCAGAAAGGAAAGGCAGATGGCCGACGTGCTGACGCAGAAAATGAAAGCATTGGGCTGTGAAGTGTATGAGGACAATGCGGGGCGGGAAATCGAAGGCAACACGGGTAATCTTATCTGTACACTGAAAGGCAATAAAGATATCCCGACGCTAATGATAACTGCACACATGGACACTGTCGAACCCGGAACAGGTAAAAAGCCGATCGAGGAGAACGGTATCATACATTCTGATGGTACGACCGTACTCGGAGGAGACGACGCCGCGGGTATCGAATGCATCCTTGAGGTTTTAAGGGTGCTTGAAGAGGAAAAACTCGACCACGGCGATATACAGATCGTATTTACCGTAGCCGAGGAAGCTGGGCTCTTTGGCGCAAAACATCTGGATTACGGCAGGATATATGCAAAATACGGCATTGTGCTCGACACCGGAGGACCGATCGGGACTATTGCCGTCAAAGCTCCCTCGCAGTATAGGATGTACGTAACTGTAAAAGGTCTGGCCGCTCATGCGGGGATAGAGCCGGAAAACGGCATCAACGCCATACAGATAGCTTCTGCAGCGATCTCCTCGATGAAGCTCGGCAGGATAGATTTTGAGACAACAGCAAATATAGGCGTTATAAGCGGAGGTCGCGAGACCAACATCGTTTGCGACAGGCTGGAAATAAAAGCTGAGGCAAGAAGCCGCGATAAAGAAAAGCTCGAAAGACAGAAAGATCACATGAAGGAATGCTTCGAGAAAGCAGCTTCGGATTTCGGAGGCAATGTTGATTTCCGAGCCGTTCTCGAATATCCCTCGTATAATATATCAAAGGATGCAAAAATCATCGGCATACTCGAAAAGGCGGCCAAAGCCGCGGGCATCGAACTCTTGCATGAAGAAACCGGCGGGGGGAGCGATACCAACATATTCAACGGAAAAGGGATCGAAGCAGTTGATGTGAGCGTCGGTATGGACAAGGTGCACAGCGTGAACGAACAGATCAGTATCGACGATATGGTCAAAGCTGCCGGGTTCGTTTTGCAGACAGTACTAAACATGTGAAAAGCATGTAAAAGCAAGTAATCGGAGGGACTATATGATCAAAAGAATAGGAGTAATGACCGGCGGCGGCGACTGCCCCGGCCTGAACGCGGTATTGAGGGCGGTCGTCAAGACCTCCATGGTCAAATATGGTTACGAAGTAATAGGCTTCAGGGACGGATACAGAGGGCTGGTGCTTAACGATTATGTCAATTTCAAGCCGAGCGACGCTTCCGGCATCCTGGATAAAGGCGGCACCATACTCGGGACCTCGAACAGGGACAACCCTTTCAAATTCAGGGTCGAGAGCAATGGAACGGTAAATTACGTCGATATGTCCGGCAAAGTACAAGAGAATATCAAATCGCACGGTATAGACGCACTCATAATTATAGGCGGTGACGGTACTCTCACGAGCGCACGCGATTTTGCAAGGATGGGCGTTAAAGTGGTCGGAGTTCCGAAAACCATAGATAACGACCTGTCGGCGACAGATACGACTTTTGGCTTTATGACAGCTGTCGATACGGCTACCGAAGCGATTGACAAGCTCCATTCGACTGCCGAGTCGCATCACAGGGTCATGATCCTCGAGGTCATGGGAAGGTACGCCGGCTGGATAGCCCTGACTGCGGGGATTTCGGGCGGCGCAGACGTCATATTGATACCTGAGATAGAATATGATATGTCGAAGGTTACCGGGAAAATACTCGAAAGACAGGCGGAAGGGAAGCATTTCAGCATAGTCGTAGTCGCAGAAGGGGCCAAGGAGAAGAACGGCGGCCTTATAGTAAGCAAGGTTGACGAGAGCAGTCCTGACCCGATCAGGCTGGGCGGAGTCGGAAACAAGGTTGCGTCGGATATCGAGAGGTTGACAGGCATCGAAACAAGGGTAACGGTTCTCGGGCATCTCCAGAGAGGCGGGAGACCGAACCCCTATGACAGGCTGCTTTCCACAAGATATGGCGTCAGGGCGGTAGAGCTTGTAAACGAAGGTAAATTCGGCTGCATGGCCGCATTGAATGGAAACGAGATCACGGCTGTCTCACTGGAGGATGCGGTCGGAAAGCTCAAGACGGTTCCTGCCGACGGCGAACTTGTCAGGCTGTCGAAGGATCTTGGAGTCAGCTTCGGCGATTAGTAAAATTCCAGCTTGCCAATTTTCAGATAAATGGTTTACAGAGAACTAAACAGTGGTATATTGAATAAAGTATTATTAAACTTTATTTGGCAATATCAGGCCTTGTAAGTGGTAACACACCTTACAAGGCTGAATTATTGAGATTTTCACGGGAGATTTGTTTCGATGGATTTTTCTGAAATAACACTTAACAGCAAGGCGCAGTTTGACCACTATATCAGACAGCATCACCCGCTGATATCGGAATTGACCTTTACGAACTTTTTTGCATGGAGGTATTTTTACAAATTCAGATATGCGATCATAGCCGATCTTCTTTGTGTCATATCCGTTCCCTGTAATAATGAGCCTTTCGCGATGATGCCGATGGGGAATATCAGGGAAGATAATTTTGAGCTGGCTTTCAGCGCCCTCAAGGAGTATTTTACGGGGAGAGGCTGGAAGCTCAAATTCAAAAAAGTAACAAAGGAAGAACTCGGTTTTTTCAAGGGCGTAGTAGCTTCGGAAGACTCGATCGTCCTTGACAGGGACAACTGTGACTATGTCTACAATACAGTGGATCTGGTCGGACTGAAGGGCAAAAAGTACGACGGAAAGCGCAATCACATCAACAAGTTCAAAAAGCAGCACACTTACGAATACATTCCTCTGGAGTGCTCACTTCTTGACGAATGCAGCAGGATAATGGAACAGTGGTGCAGGGACAGGAACTGCAGCTGTCAGAACGGAGATTACTGTGAGCGTCAGGCCAACCTCGAGCTGTTGAGAAACTTTAGAACACTTGGCTGCAAAGGGGCCATGATCAAAATGGACGGTAATTTCGAAGCCTTTAGCGTGGGTGAGATGCTCAACGAGGACACCGCCGTGATTCATATAGAAAAGGCAAGGAACACAGTTGACGGACTGTATACAATTATAAACCAGCAGTTTGCCGAACGGGAATGGAGCGGTTCGACCTTTATCAACAGGGAACAGGACCTCGGCATCGAAGGGATGCGCAAGGCCAAGCTTTCATACCATCCTGTCAGACTGATTGACAAGTATACGATTTATCCCGACTGATAATCCGCGCTATCCGGAAAGCCTTTTTGCACTGCCCGGGAAAACAAGCCCGCAGCCGGTTGTTCTGCCGGCTTGGATATGAACTGCATAGTTTCCGCAATAGAGGTAAATATATTGTTGAATACAATGACTTTGTTAAAAAATTAATTATTTTTACCTAATTGTATTGAAAATCCAGTGCAAATAATATAAAATTATTTTGATTTTAAAGTCAATAAACATAATTGATATAGGAGGTAATAAGAAATGGCAGTAAAAGTTGGTATTAACGGTTTTGGCAGAATAGGACGTCTTGTATTCAGGGCAGCAATCGAAAATCCTAACATTGAAGTAAAGGGAATAAACGACCCTTTCATCGATCTTGATTACATGACCTACATGCTGAAATATGATACGGTTCACGGACAGTTCAAGGGCACGATCTCGACAGAGAACGGCATGCTCGTTGTCAATGGACAGAAAATAGCTGTTTATGCGGCTATGAAACCTGAAGAGATTCCGTGGAAAGACTGCGGCGCAGAATACATAGTTGAATCGACAGGTGTATTCACTGAAACCGAAAAGGCATCCGCACACTTCGCAGGCGGCGCAAAGAAAGTCATCATCAGTGCTCCGTCAAAGGACGCTCCGATGTTCGTAATGGGCGTTAACAATAACACCTACAGCAAGGATATGAAGGTCGTTTCAAATGCATCCTGCACGACCAACTGTCTCGCACCTCTCGCAAAGGTCATCCATGACAACTTCGGTATCGTCGAAGGCCTTATGACCACGGTTCATTCCTACACTGCGACGCAGAAGACCGTTGACGGTCCCTCCAAGAAGGACTGGAGAGGCGGACGTGCAGCAGCACAGAACATCATTCCGTCATCCACCGGCGCTGCAAAGGCAGTTGGAAAGGTTATTCCTTCGCTTAACGGAAAACTTACAGGTATGTCCCTCAGGGTACCGACTCCCGACGTATCAGTCGTAGACCTCACCTGCCGTCTTGAAAAAGCTGCAAGCTACGATGAGATCAAGGCTGCTGTCAAGAAGGCTGCTGACGGCGAACTCAAGGGCATCCTCGCATATACTGAGGACGATGTTGTTTCCTCAGACTTTATCCACGATCCTCATACCTCGATATTCGATGCTAAAGCAGGTATCGCTCTCAACAGCAACTTTGTCAAGCTCGTTGCATGGTATGACAATGAATGGGGCTACTCAAACAAGGTAGTTGACCTCATCTCCTACATGGCTAAAGTTGATGCCAAATAAGTTCTGATCGACCGGGATCGAATTTAAGGCTCACTCTTACCCTTACCTTAAGTGAGTGGTTGAAGGGTGAGCCTTTTGATTTTAAATATTCTTTGAAAGGATGAATGTCATGGCACTATATAACAAGAAGTCCATCGAGAACATCGACGTCAAGGGCAAGAAAGTCATTGTCCGCGTTGATTTCAATGTACCCCTGGATGAAAACCTCAAAATCACCGACGACAAAAGAATAGTCGGCGCTCTTCCTACGATCAAATACCTCGTTGACAATGGAGCAAAGACCATACTTGTATCCCATCTCGGCAGGCCGAAGAACGGTCCCGAGGATAAATTCAGCATGAAACCTACCGCAGCAAGGCTCAGCGAGCTTCTTGGCAAACCGGTTATCATGGCGAAGGACGTTATCGGTCCCGATGCCAGGGAGAAGGCCGCCGCTCTCAAAAACGGCGAAGTACTTATGCTTGAGAATGTGCGTTTCCATAAAGAAGAGGAAAAGAACGATCCCGTGTTTGCAAAGGAACTTGCTTCTCTTGCGGAGATATATGTAAACGATGCATTCGGTACAGCCCACAGGGCGCATGCTTCCACTGCAGGCCTTGCGGATTACCTTCCGGCAGTCTGCGGATACCTAATTAAAAAAGAAGTCGATATCATGGGCAAAGCTCTCTCGCATCCGGCAAGACCTTTTGTTGCAATACTCGGCGGAGCTAAGGTTTCTGACAAGATCCAGGTCATTGAAAACCTGATAGACAAGGTCGATACGCTTATCATCGGCGGCGGTATGGCTTATACGTTCCTAAAGGCAAAGGGCTACAAGATCGGCAACTCGATCTGCGAAGACGACAAGATCGATCTGGCCAAGGAACTGATGGCAAAGGCCGAAAAGAAGGGCGTCCAGATGATGCTCCCGATAGGCAGCATAGTCGGCAAGGAATTCAAGAACGATACAGAACATAAGTATGTCCCTTCCGATGATATGCCGGACGGCTGGTCGGGCATGGACATAGGCTCGCTGACCATAGAGAAGTTCTCCAAGGAAATCAAGAAAGCCAAGACGATAGTATGGAACGGACCGATGGGCGTATTCGAATTCCCGAATTTCGCAAACGGCACCAAGGAGATAGCAAGAGCTGTTGCTGAATCCGGTGCTGTCTCCATCGTAGGCGGCGGCGATTCCGCTGCAGCCGTTGAACAGCTTGGCTATGCGGATAAGATAACTCATATATCGACTGGGGGCGGAGCATCACTGGAGTTCCTCGAAGGCAAAGTCCTTCCCGGAATAGCTTGCCTGCTTGATGCCAACCCAAGAAAAAAAATAGCGGCCGGCAACTGGAAGATGAATAAAACTGCTTCCGAAGCAGTCGAGTTCGTTGCAGCTCTTAAACCCAGGGTGGCCGGCGCTGACGCGGAAGTCGTAGTAGGTGTTCCGTTTGTATGCCTCCCCGGCGTTATCAAGGCAGCTGAAGGCTCCAATATAAAGGTTGCCGCACAGAATATGCACTGGGAGGAAAAAGGAGCATTTACAGGCGAAGTTTCAGGCCCGATGCTGAAGGAACTTGGCGTGGATTATGTCATCATAGGCCACTCCGAGAGAAGACAGTATTTCGCTGAAACCGATGAGACAGTCAACAAGAAGGTCCATGCGGCATTTAAATACGGACTCAAACCGATCGTATGCGTGGGCGAATCCCTTGCACAGAGAGAACAGGGCGTTACAGCCGACCTGATCAGGTACCAGGTCAAGATAGCTCTGCTCGGACTCAGCGCAGACCAGGTCAAGGATACGGTCATCGCATACGAGCCAATTTGGGCTATCGGAACCGGCAAGACTGCAACCAATGAGCAGGCAAACGAAGTTTGCGGCATAATCAGGGAAGCTGTAAAGGCACTTTACGAAGAAGAGGTTTCCGACGCGGTACGTATCCAGTACGGCGGAAGCGTTAACGCGGCCAATGCGACCGAGCTCTTCAACATGTCGGATATCGACGGCGGTCTGGTGGGCGGCGCAAGCCTGAAGCTCGACGATTTTGAAAAGATCGTCAAATATGACGCCTGATCCGGATTGAATTAAGCAAACCCTTGCACTATAGAAAAGGCTGTCTCAACAGGCAGCCTTTTTTGGTAGAATATGTGAAGTCCGGCCGGAACGACGCAGCGGGAGATCGGCGCGTTACAGCCAGCTCTGGTCCGGGATATTTTCAGAAGGAGTCAATTCTATGAAAAACAAACTGGTTTCATTAATAATACTTGACGGGTTCGGGGTCAATCCGCGTTCCGAGGGGAATGCGATTATGGCTGCAAACAAGCCGAATCTGGACAGCTTCATTAAAAGTTACCCGAATACCGTCATTCATACAAGCGGTATGGACGTAGGCCTTCCCAAGGGCCAGATGGGCAATTCTGAAGTAGGGCACACAAACATAGGCGCAGGCAGGATAGTGTATCAGGAGCTCACGAGGATCACCAAGTCCATAGAGGACGGAGACTTTTTCAAAAAGCAGGAGTTCATCGGGGCAATGGAGAACTGCAAGGCAAACGGTTCCAAACTTCACCTGTTCGGTCTTCTGTCGGACGGCGGCGTCCACAGCCATAACACGCATCTCTACGCTCTGGTCGAAATGGCCAAGAGGTATGGATTGAAGGAAGTTTATGTACACTGTTTCTTTGACGGCAGGGATGTCCCGCCGGACAGCGCCAAAGGGTACGTTGAGGAACTGGAAGCCAAACTGGCCGGGATCGGCACCGGCAAGATCGCAAGCGTCATGGGGCGTTATTATGCGATGGACAGGGACAACCGCTGGGAAAGGGTCAAGCTTGCCTATGACGCAATGACGCTCGGGCAGGGACTTACCGCCGCAACGGCAGGCCAGGCCGTGACCGAATCCTATGCAAGGCAGGAATTCGACGAATTTGTCAAGCCGACAGTAATCATAAAGGACGGCAAGCCGCTTGCCGCTATCGGCAAAAACGACTCTGTCATATTCTTCAACTTCAGACCTGACCGTGCGAGAGAGATCACGAGGACCTTCGTGGATCCTGAATTTTCAGGCTTCGAAAGGCCGAACGGCTTCTTCCCGCTGTACTATGTCTGCATGACGCAGTATGACAAGACTATTCCGAACGTAAAGGTAGCTTTCAAGCCCGA
>JAEYOM010000090.1 GCA_023411715.1 Bacillota bacterium
AGAAAGGATGCTGACAATGGATCAGATATATCGTATCAAAAACATGAACAAGTTTGAAGGCAAAAGCTTGAGAAAAATCTCGAAAATCACCGGGCATGATTTTGAAACAGTAAAAAAGTATCTCGCCAAGGACAACTTCAACCAAGAAATCCGCCCAAAGCAACGGCGACAAGGAAAGCTATCCCCATATAAAGAAATTGTAACCACCTGGCTGGTCAAGGATCAACAGGCACCTCACAAACAGCAGCACACTGCCAGGAGAGTATATGACAGATTACGGGAGCTATATGGAGAAGCCTTTGATGCCAGCGAGAGATCTGTCAGAAAGTTTGTTGCCGGCATCCGGGAGGAGCTTCGGATGGACCCGGAAGGATTCCTGCCGCTGGAACACCCTCCCGGAGAAGCACAGGCAGACTTTGGAGAGGCTCAATTTGTTGAGAATGGTATTACCTATGACGGCTATTACTTGAATTTGTCCTATCCCCACAGCAATGGCGGGCATACGCAATTATTCAAGAGTGCAAATCAGGAATGTCTGCTGGAAGGTATGAAGGCCATCTTTGAACACATTGGCGGAGTACCGACAGCGATCTGGTTTGACAACATGTCCACGGTTGTAAAGAAAATTAAGGAATATGGGGAACGTGACCTGACCCAGGGGTTTTTACGGTTCATGATGCACTACGGATTCCAGAGCAACTTCTGCAATCCAAACAGCGGACATGAAAAGGGGTCTGTAGAGAACAAGGTAGGGTACCACCGGCGGAATCTGTTTGTTCCGGTTCCGGAATTTAAAGACCTGAAGGAGTGCAACAAGGAACTCCTGCTGCAATGTGACCGGGACATGGACAGGATGCACTACAAGGGGCGTGGGCGGATACAGGATCTGTTCCGAGAGGATCAACTGGAATTCTTCAAGCTCCCGAGGGTCCCGTTTGATGTATTCGTGCATGAGTTCGCAAAGGCCGACAAGTATGGGAAAATCAGATTTGATGGCAGGATCTATTCTTCTTCTCCTGATCTGGCGGGCCGACAGGTCACCATTAAAGCCGGGGCCTATGATATCGACCTGCTAGATGCTGATTGCAACCACATCGTACGACACAAACGGCTTTACGGCGAGGAGAAGGAGGCCATGTACTGGATTCCTTATCTTGAACTGATGTCCAAAAGGCCGGCGGCATTAAAATATTCCGGGCTTTTCAGTCAATTACCGGACAATCTGCAGGAATATCTGAACCAATGCGACTATGAACGCAAAAAGCAGTCATTGAAGTTGCTTTCCAGAATGACAATGACGACAGGCTTTAAGGCAGCCATCGAAGCTTTTGAAGAAGGAATCCAATTGGGAGCCAGGGATCCGGACAGCATCTGGGCGGTTTATTGCCGCTTAACGACCGGAACTTTACCGGATCCGGAGATCGAGCTTTCCAATACGGTTCCGGAACTTAAGAAGTATACCCCGGATATCCAGGTATATGATGAATTGATTGTCCCCGGAGGGCTGCCGTTATGAGTTCAGATGCATTGGTCCAACATTATTGCAAGGAACTGAGGTTTGGGAAAAACATATATGAAAGTTATTCAAAGATTGAGGCTACTGATTTTGGAGACTTCCTGGCACAGCTTTTGAAGATGGAACTGGATCACAGAGAACTGACCCGAAAGAACCGGAACTTAAAGTCCGCCGGATTTGACGTCATCAAAACCTTTGAGGGGTATGAATTCGGGGACATCCAGATTCCAGCTTCCGTCAGTCTGGAGGAATTAAAGTCCGGAAGTTTCATTGAGAAGCTTGAAAACCTGATCCTTTATGGACCTGTCGGAACCGGCAAGAGCCATATGGCAACAGCTATTGGTGTTGCCGCCTGTTCCAGGGGGTTGAGGGCAAAATTCTACCGCACGGCAGCATTGGTTAATCAATTGAGCGAAGCAAAGGCAAAAGGCGAGCTTAGGCGATTTATGAAGCAATTAGAGAAAATGGATCTCTTGATCTGTGATGAATGGGGCTATGTTCCCTTTGAGAAAGAAGGCTCACAGCTGCTATTTCAAGTGATTTCGGAATGCTACGAGAAAAGGAGTGTGATTATCACTACCAACCTGGAATTCAGTAAATGGAACGGTATTTTCTATGATGAAAAGCTGACAAGTGCAATCATTGACAGGCTGGTACACCACAGCCACTTGCTGGTTTTTCAGGGACAGAGCTACCGGCTCACCCACTCCACTATGAAATCCCATTAATGGGAAAGGGGTGCTCGGAAAATTAAGTTCCGGACTGCAAGAAATTTATGTTGCCAAAAACAACGGATCTGATGCCAGGACTGTCACTACCAGCAGCGTTACGGCTAAAAGTTAATATTCAGAAAGCAATGTGACTTTTTACCTGCTTTTTGACATTTATATAGTGAAAGGATCTGATATGCTCACAAGAAATGCTAAAAGGGGTGAGTCCAATGCAGTCATTTTATTCCTATTTGTGCTATTGATTATGAGAAAAGTTTTTGGATTTTTAAAGTGTTCTTATGGGCTTACCTAGATCCAATATACATATTATGATAAGAGGTGTCATTATGAAGAAAAATGTTAGACTAATTAAAAGTATTTGTTTGGCCTTCATGTTAATGTTAGCTACCGTAATTCCATATACCGCAGTAACGGCAAATAGTACCGGGGTAGTTATAAATACTACCACACAAGATGCCAATCCAACAGATTCGTTGATTAATGGAATGGATGGGGAAATTACACAGTCATATGATTATTCCTTTGTTAAAACGGAAAAATGGAAAGAGATGAAGTTAAAAGAGCGTATTACTGCATGCCAAATTCCAGATGATACAATAAATAGTATGACAACAGAAACGCTACTTAACTCTGTGCTGGACTATCCTTTTATGATTGATCTACTTGCTTATGACACTTGCAGAGAAGGTTTTTTGAATGTATATGCTAATTTTCCTGCATTACAAAAACTATTAGAACGTAATGATTTGGGTAATGCATTAAAAAGTAGAACTTTAAAAGGCACTTCAAGCAATGATATATTGAGGAACATTTATTGTACAATATTAATCTCTCAGCCTGAAATAGAAAACAAGCTAAGTGACTCCGATGCTAATACTTTAAAGGAAGCATTGGAAGGAGATAATATCACTTTATATGAAAATGCACAACGAGAGGTAGTAGCTCCAGCTTCAGCTCAATCTACGCTTTATACTCCCAATGGGACAGCTGTTACAGTCATTAATAACAGTGGGATTACAGACTGGTCATCAGCTCAAAAAAGTGCTCTTAATCAAGGAGTGCTTGATTCTTACCCTAGTGTTTATGTAATTTCGGATCCCAGCAAAAAATATAACTGTCACTCATATGCATGGTATTCAACATCTACTAGCAATTACTATTGGATGGATGATCCGTCTGCTTATATGACGGATGGCAGCTATTCTGACACTGGGCTATCATTGATTGTTGCTGGAGATAAAGTACATTGGGATGATGGATCGCATTCAGGTATTATATCATATGTTGGTCAATCCGGTATCGGTAATATTAAAGCAAAATCAAAATGGGGACAATTAGGCGTATATGATCATTATTTTAGTGATTGTCCATATACAGGTTCTACTACAACATACAGAAGATAATTAAACTAAAGGGGAGAGGCGTATCCTCCTCTCCCCTTTTCTATAAAAGCTTAAATCCCACATTCTGCCATTCAGGCATCCAGCCCTCATACACGATAGAGAGTTCGCCTTAAACCTTGCCCCAATTTCTAAGCGGCATAGTCTATTTTTTCACTACTTCGTATGTTGCCAGATAATGAGCTTTCAACAAAGCTGTATACCTTGGAAATACGCTTCTTTGGCTGTTTAGACGTCTGTAGGTACTGTTAAGACTCTCGATGGCGTTGGTAGTATAAATGAACTTTCGAACTTCGGATGAAAACTTGAAAATCGGGCTGATGACATCCCAGTTGGTTGACCAGCTCTTCATGGCGTTGGGATAGCGCTCCTGCCATTTTTCAGTGGCTTTTTGCATGTGTTCATATCCAAACTCTTCAGACGGTGTATGATTCACAGACTCCACCAAAATTCAAAAGAGCCTTTAAAATAATAAATTATTCTGCATCTGTTTTTATTACAAATGCAAAAATATATTCTGTATTATCCCATGATGCTATTATTCTAAAACCTCTAAGGTCGGTATTTGATGACTTTGAATTTAAAGTAGACCATTTATGCTTTTTAACATAAAAATAATATTTGGTATCTTGGGCTTCTAGAGGAGTTGCCACTGTTTCTTTATTTGTATACAACATTTCTCCGTTTGATCTCAATAAGGTATCATCCATTATTATTTTATCTGGATATTTATCTCCAAAATCTAAAGTAACTTTCTCACCAATTTTTATATATTCTACAGTTGATGAAGCATCTTTATCTAATAGTAGTTTAAAAACATTAGCAGGATCGCCTTCTTTTAAGTCCTTTGCTTGGATATATTGAATATCCTTTTTGTTTACAACTATTCTCAGTGTCTGATTATTAGTATTACATCCACTGTATTCTAATACTAGTGTAAATAAAAGAAAAATCGTTAAAAACTTTCTCATGATAACTCCTGAATAATCTACTAATAAATAGATTACTTTAATTCCCATATTAGTGTATCATACGTAGAATTAGAAATCAATATAAATTAAAGGGTGAAACACGGCAAACGTATGAATTCTATCTTTCACCAGAAATCCTTCTTGGAATTTTTTAAAATGTGCCGTTTCAGCATATGATATGGGAAGGAATATTTTGTGAAGTCCCTGGAAATTACAAAGATATGTTACTAGACGCGTTTCAGGGTAGTGCTAAGCAAAGCCGCTTTAGTCCTGCCGAAAATCAAAATTTGCTTTGAGGTAGTCTCTTTTTCTTATCCAGTATAGTTTGTTTCATTAATTCACCAACATATTTTTCTTCTTTATAGTAGCGCCCAAATACATCCTTGCAGCTCATTATAATTTTTGCATCTTGATATATTTCACACAAATTTTCATCTGAAATATCACTACTATTAAATAATACGTAACTTACTATATAGTAAGTTGACTCATTCATATTATTATTACTTTCTCCGCCACTAGCATTGACAGACCTGCATGTATCGTAATTATCTATTATATAAACTAAATCAGGAATCTTTATTTCGCGCTCAGTCATAAGTAGCGCTCTACTAATCTCAGCTTTTACAGTTAGTTTTATGATATCATTTTGTGGTATGCCCATTTTTTGAATTCCATATAAAGAATTATATTCTTCTTGAGAAACAGAATTAAAATAATGTGACTTTTTACCTGCCTTTTGACATTTATATTGTAGAAGCCCATAAATGGGATTCTCAATATAGTCAAAAGGGGTGAGAAAATAATGCTGCATATCAGATATCCAGATTCATAAGTCCTGAATTAGTAATATGTAAAAGTATGAGAAAGGAGAAAATAAGAATATGAAAAAATTTCTTACATTGGGTATAACTTTTTTAATTACGATAACAAGTATACTCGCGGTCTTTGCAACATCTACGACTTATACATCCACACTTAGTATGTCTGTTAACAGTACTGCAACAGGGTCTGCACGAGACTACTATGAACCAAATCACAAGATGGCAATGAAAATTACAACAAGGGACAATATGAATGGTCCTGATTACAATTATGTTTATGCTACACTACAGAAAAAGGACTTATCATCTTACTCTAGCAAGGGAACACAATATAATAATTGTAAGGATATTGACAGTACTTACAATTTTTCGTATGGTAATCAAGGGACAGGCACATTTAGATATTATTTATAATGCAGTTGCGACTATGGGAGATTCGTTTACATCTGACTATGTAGCTATGACATCATATTCTTAATATTCTAATTTACATATAGAATAGTATTTACGCTAAGAAGGAGATCAGTAAAGTTTACAGTAATCCTTCTTAGCGTTGTACTAGCATAGGGAGCTGTTATGGATAAGATTATCTGGACCCAAAATGTAACAAAACAATATGATAGGATATTTGCGGTAAAAGATGTCAGTATTACAATCAGTCAGAACAGGTTTTACGGAATAAAGGGACACTCGGGTTCAGGTAAGACTACTCTGATCAATATGCTGGGCCTTCTTGACGAACCCACCACCGGCGACATATATATTAATGGCGCAAATGTGTCCGGACTTGATGAAGATGAAAAAGCAGAAATCAGGAGGAGGCAGTTCGGATTTGTGTTTCAGGCATTTTACCTGAATGAAAAGCTCAGAGCTTATGAGAATGTTATGGTTCCCATGTTTATAAATCCGTTATATAAAAATATAGATTTGAAAACCAAAGCTATCGATTTGCTAAAGATGCTCGGACTATCCGACAGGCTCGGCCATTTCCCGGGACAGCTGTCCGCAGGAGAGCAGCAGAGGGTCGCTATCGCAAGATCACTGGCAAACGATCCTCGATGCATTATTGCTGATGAACCCACAGGCAATCTTGATGAGGAAAATGAGGTTTTGATACTGGATATCCTTAAAGGACTGGCGCAAAACGGGAGAACAGTTATCGTAGTGACCCATAATAAAGTTATTGAAGAATATGCCGACGAGTTGTATTTAATGACGGCAGGAAGCTTAGAGGCTTTATAATATGGGTATAAAATATTGCCTTGCCTGTGCCTTCAATAATATTATCCGAAGGAAGAAACAAGCAATAACGAATATTATTATAATGTTTATTGCCCTTGTTTTACTGCTGATGTCTCTGTCATTTTCCAAAGCAATCCAAAATTATATAGATCGATATATTACAAATACGACATTACACAGAACCTTGCTTTCATTACCGATAGTGAGTGAAAATATCGACAAGGAACGATTGGCTTATGAAATCCTGTCAGAAGATAGCAGAGTTACTGACGTAAACGAATTTGTCCAATCTACTCTGCTTCGTGTAATAAATGTCGACGAAGTTTTTGGAAGGAATTTGCCTATTGAAGGGGGGAAAATTTGTCTGGATGCCCAGGCGTACAATAAAGATATTTATAAAGATATAGTTGCCGGCAGGGGGATCCTTGATAAAGATAAAAACGTGGTTGTTATACCGAAATATTTTTATCCGGATTATTCAAACGAGATTGATTTTTTTCAAAATGGTGTGGAGTACCTTAACGGTGAAGATTACATAGGTAAAAAGTGCACTCTCGAATATGAATCATATGATTTTGACAAAAGCAGGTATAGAGTTAACGGAAAATATAAATATACATTTGATATAATCGGAGTTTATGATAATGCAAGTACCCTGGACTCCTCCTACGGTATATATTTGCCTCGCAGTGACCTGGCGAATATTTGGGATACGGTGGTAAAAAATAGTACCGGCAATACAAGTACTCCGGTAAAACAAATATATGTCGTTGTCGATAAACAGTCGAACATAGATCCTGTAATCGACAAACTGAAAGGTTACGGAATAGAGTTTGAAAGACAGGCTACTCCAGGTATGATACAGGAGATTGGAAACTATATTTTATTAGTTGGAATAATTTCAAGCTTTTTTGTGTTCATCATTTCGATTGTATTTCTATTCTTTTCAAGTATTGATAGGATAAGACGCCGGGCTGGAGAAATCGGGATATTAAAAGCAATGGGCTATACCGATAGGAATATAAAAAGCATTATGGCAGCCGAAGGTGTTATCATCGGCGGTCTTAGCATATTTTTAGCTTTGCTAGTAACACTTGTCTCAATCTTTATATTCAACCATATTATCGAGATCAAAGCTTCTTTTTATTTCAAAGGTATGAGGCTTAGCGTTGATGCATTATGGATATTGCTTTCTTCCCTGTTCAGCCTGTTGTTGCCGTGCATTGTTCATTTGCTTGCTGTTAAAAGGATATATAAAAAGAATGTAATTGACATTTTCAGAATGCAAAAATGATTTATCCGGCTTTGTTAAGTTTGGGTTGAGGAGCTATTTATGTTTTTTTTAAAGCTTTGCAAATTTGTAATCGGTACCGTATTCAGGAATCACGTTAAGTTATGCTTGTATGTGTTTTTTATTTCGATATGTTATACCATGCTGCTGCTCATATGCTCAACAGCTGACACGGCGATTTTTGTTATTGACAGGAACATAAACAGTCAAATCAAATACAGACAGTTCAGCGTTATATTAAATTATGAGGGAAGCCAGAAGGAAAGCTACATAGAATACATTAAAAACATACCAGGAGTTGCCGGGCTGAATGTTAAGCCAGGTTCAGAGCAGCCGCAAGGTATTGTTGTCACAATAGACGACTATGAAAAAATCGATAATATATTGAAAGAACTAAAGCGTATAGATGAATGCGACATTATATTTGATGCGGATTATGTGGTTGATCTTTCTCTTATCCGCTCCGTAAAAACTGCGTGTATATTAATGCTTGTCCTGATACTTTCGTGTACGTTTGGCATTGTATACGTGGCAATATACAATTCGGTAAAGGAGAAAACCCGGGAGATCATGCTGTATAAAGCAGTCGGGTACAGAAATAAAAATTTATACATGATTGTATTGTGTGAAAATATTATTTATAGCTTTCTGAGTCTTCTCATATCTATACTCGCTGCAAATATCATATTAAGATTTATAATAAACCCTGTCATTGCTGTCAGGATGCACAGTATTCCGGTTTTTGCCGGGATAAGAATCAGTCCGGCCATATATTTGCTGAACATAGCCGTTATTTCGATTATTACGTGGGTGACATCATTGACAATGATGGACAGGATAAAAAGACTGCCAATTATTGGATTGCTTAGGGAGTAAATGAGGAGTAAAACACCATTGATCGCGGCAGCGCGTTAGAGTTGACTAACCTTAAGCATCCATTATATAATGAAATAATCAATTTGCGCTGCACTCTACTACAGTACAAACTGAGCAGGCGATGAACCGGAAACGGTTTGTGGGGCTGGGCCGAAACCGGCAACAGATCGAAAGAGCGAATCTGTGGGACAGTAATATGTTCCATGGATTTTTTTATTTTACGAGGCTGCGCATAATAAAAGATGAGGTGTAAAAATGACTGATATACTTATCAGGCTTTTTATCAAGGATCGCGGAAATACGGAAAATGCGCGGGTCAGGGAAAACTACGGAAAATTTGCGGGTGTGGTCGGCATAGCGACGAACTTCCTTCTCTTCCTTTTAAAGATAACCGTGGGTACGCTTTTCCACAGCATTTCGATTACTGCGGACGCCGTCAACAACCTGTCGGACTCGGGTTCTTCCGTTGTGACTCTAATCGGTTTCAAGATATCGGGGAAACCCGCCGATGCCGATCATCCGTATGGGCATGCCCGCATGGAATACATTTCGGGCCTGATCGTATCATTTGTTATCGTTATTTTAGGCTTTCAGCTGGCACAGACGTCGGCGGACAAGGTCATACATCCGCGGACGGCGCAGTTTTCCTGGCTGACTGTTATCGTACTGGTCGTATCGATATTAATAAAACTGTGGCAGTGCCTGTTTTACAGAAAAGTCGGAAAGACTATTGATTCTTCTACCCTCGTCGCAACCTCCTTTGACAGCAGGAATGATATACTGGCGACCTCCTCGGTCCTGGTAGCGACTGTGGTTACGGCTTTGACAGACTTCAATCTGGATGGCTACATGGGAGTCGTCGTTGCCCTGTTCATCATGTTTTCAGGGGGCAAGCTCATTATGTCCACTGTCAGCCCGCTGCTCGGGAATGCGCCGTCGGAGGAGCTCGTTTGCAAAATATATCAAAAGATTCAAAGTTATGACGGCATCGTTGGAGTGCATGATCTGAACGTTCATAATTACGGCGCAGGCAAGCGTTTTGCGTCCGCCCACTGCGAGGTATCGGCAGAGCAGGACATTATGATCAGCCATGATATTATTGACAACATCGAGCGTGATTTTTTAAAGGAGATGGATATCCATATGGTTATCCATCTTGATCCAGTCATTACCGACGATAGCAAGACGAATGAACTCAAGGCCGAGGTAAAAAAAGCGATCGGACTTATATCCGACCAGATAAGGATGCACGATTTTCGCGTAGTCTGGGGCGTGACTCATTCAAATTTGATTTTCGACATCGTCGTGCCCTTTGAATTTAGAATGAAGGATGCTGAACTTATTGATCAGATTTCGGATAAGGTACAGCAAATTAATGCTTCCTACCGTACGGTAATAACTGTCGATCATGCGTACGTTCCAATTTTTGCTGAAAATTAAGTGCGGCATTTATTCGTGTCAGCCGCAAAACGCCACGGACACATGCGTAGCGCAGGCGCAGGCGGGATTGACAATACCGCTCATATTATGCTATTGTCTGCTATGAACATTTATATTATATAAGGCATATAAATAGAAACGGTGAGGCAAAAAATGAACAAAACTGAACTTTTGGGGAGATGGACAAAAGAGAAATCCGAAGAATTATATGAAATAAAGAACTGGGGCGCCGGTTATTTTTCGATCTCCGACAAGGGAGAAGTTCTGGTCAACCCATATAAAGACAGTGATTCGGCAATCAGCCTTATGGATATAATTTCAGGCGTGCGTGAACGCGGACTGGACATGCCTGTCCTTTTACGCTTCGAGAATCTGCTCGACTCGCAGATATCCTATCTGAACAATTCCTTCAGAAAAGCGATGAAGGATCTGCATTATAAGGGAGAATACCGCGGAGTATACCCTATAAAAGTAAATCAACAGCAGCAGGTCGTCGAAGAAGTCACAAAATTCGGCCAGCGTTATCATCATGGGCTCGAAGTGGGCAGCAAGGCCGAACTTATCGCGGCTCTTTCGCTTATGAAAGATAAGGAGGCCTGCCTGATATGCAACGGGTATAAGGACGAGGAGTTTATCGATCTTGGCCTGTATGCCGTAAAGATGGGCTTCAAATGCTTTTTTGTCATAGAGATACCCGACGAACTTGACTTAATAATAGAGCGCTCGAAGGCACTGGGAGTTATACCGAACATCGGCATAAGGATCAAGCTTTCGGCAAAGGCCGGAGGCCACTGGACCGAGTCCGGCGGCGACCGCAGCATTTTCGGTCTCAATGTATCCCAGCTCATCACAACTGTGGATAAACTCAGAGACAGCGGTATGCTGGGGTCGCTTAAGCTGCTGCACTACCACCTTGGTTCGCAGATACCGAATATCAGGGATATCCGTTCTGCCGTGCTCGAAGCTGCGCGTGTCTACTCGGAACTTGTCAAGGAAGGCGCACCGATGGGTTACCTGGATCTCGGCGGCGGCCTTGCCGTAGACTACGACGGTTCGAACACGAATTACACGAACAGCCGCAACTACACAGTTGAAGAGTATTGCACGGATATAGTTGAGGCTGTTATGACCACGCTCGATTCTGACAATGTTCAGCATCCGATCATTGTGACCGAATCCGGGCGTACGACGGTTGCATATTACTCGGTGCTGCTTTTCAACGTATTGGACGTAGAAAGGTTCGAAGAATACGATATACAGGAAAAGATAGACGAATCGACTCCCGAGCAGATAAGGAACCTTTATGACGTCAGCAGGAACCTGTCTCTCAGAAATATTCAGGAATGCTACAACGACGCGCTGTACTACCGCGACGATATAAGGGACATGTTCAAGCATGGCAAGATAAACCTGCGTCAGCGTTCGCTTTCCGAAAAGATTTTCTGGAATACGATCAACCAGATCGCGAAGGAAAAGAAAAAAATCAAGAATCCTCCGCCGGATCTCGAGGATATCGAGAGTGCGATCGCGGATATTTACTATTGCAATTTTTCCGTATTTCAGTCGATACCGGACAGCTGGGCGATCGACCAGCTTTTCCCGATCATGCCTGTCCACCGCCTGCTGGAGCTGCCGAAACGAAGCGCCGTCATAGCCGATATAACATGCGACTGCGACGGTAAGATAGATCACTTCATCGACCTGCACGATGTCCGCACGACTCTGCCGGTACACGAAATGAAGAATGGCGACGACTATTACCTCGGAGTATTCCTTGTCGGCGCGTATCAGGAAACGCTCGGCGACCTTCATAACCTGTTCGGCGATACAAACGTGGTAAGCGTCAGGATAGATCACGAAGGTCATTATGATCTCGTCAAGGAGATACATGGCGACAGTGTTGCGGATGTGCTGTCCTACGTAGAATTCGATCCGAAGGATATGCTCGTGCGTTTCAGGGAAACCGCCGAAGAGGCTATCCACAATGGACTGATCAGCGCGAGCGAAAGGCCGGAGATCATGCGGGCATACGATAATGGACTGCGCGGCTATACGTATTATGAAAGATGAAATGATTCAAATGCTTTTAAAAAAATGACTTTTTGATAATAATATATGATGAAATGTTCAATGCCGGTATGGATAAAGATTCATGCCGGTTTTTTTATCAATATTTATTCCTGTTTAAAAATATTTTTGCATCTTTCTTAATAATTAACTCAAATAATTATAGATTATGTACACAGAATATTACGGGAGGTGTTTAAAAATGATAAAGACATTTAAAACAGCTTTGGGCACTTTTGCAGCAGCATGTCTTGTTTCATCCTCGCTGGCGGGTTGCGCCCAGACGGCGAGAGCACCGGGACAGTACGGTGGAACCGGCGCTAATTACGGAACCAATAACGCCGGCACTACCATGCCAGGCCGTAATAATATGGCCGGCACCGGTTATGGCAGCAATGTGGGCTATAATACAGGTTACGGTTATAACGGCTACACCGGCAACGGTTATATGGGAATGAACAGAGCCGGTTATAACGGTACCAACGTAGGCCTTGGAAATCAGTTGGGTATAGGCAATAACACCGGATACGGAACAACCGGATATGGCACAACCGGTAACAGGACCGGATACGGCACAACCGGATATGGCACAACCGGTAACAGGACCGGATACGGTACTACCGGGTATGGCACGACCCCTTACGGCACCAACGCCGGCTTCGGATACACCGGATACGGCACGACCGGTCACGGAACAAATACCAATATGGGCTATACCGGATATGGAACCAACACTGGAACCAACACTAGAACTAACATGGGAACTAATTTTGGTACGACCGGAATGAATGGTACAGGTTTGAATACCAATACCGGTACGAAAAATGCCGGAACGACTGCCGACGCACTGAAAGCCGCTGCTTTAAGGAAGGATGTTTTGGCTACCAAGGGAGTCAATGCCTGTGAAGTCTTGGTTGTTGGCGATACGGCGCTTGTCGGGATAAAGACGAATGGTACCGTTAGTCCGTCACGTTGCAAGGCTGATGTCAATAGAAAGGTAAAAGCTGCAGATCCCTCTATCAAGAATTGTTCAGTCAGCAATTCTACTGATATCCTCACAAGGATGCGCAGACTTACTACCAATTTGTCCGGAACTACCTCCAACAACCTCGTTGGGACAAGCGGGAGGCGGTAGTTTCAGAGCAAGCCATTTTATAATTGCAGGCGCAAGCCTGCAATTATTTTTTATCATTTTGCCGGTTTGAACAAGAATATTGCTATTAATTCGAATATATGCTATTATTGCTCCTTGATACTGGCTTCGAGAATTCAAATTACATAAGAAACATATAGGAGATCAGGTGCAAATGGAGTTGCTTGAATTATTGCTGATCGCTATCGGCCTTTCCATGGATGCTCTGGCTGTTGCAATAAGTAAAGGCTTGTGCGTAAGTGATTTGAAAATCAAACATATAGTCAAAACTGGATTGTATTTCGGCGGGTTTCAGGCGCTGATGCCGCTATTGGGTTATATAGTCGGAACTCAGTTCAAGGACTATATCGTTTCAATCGATCACTGGATCGCGTTTGTACTGCTATGTACTATCGGCGCAAATATGATAAGGGAATCCAGAAACGGCAATGATGAAAAACCGGAGAATTCCTTCTGTGTAAGAAGCATGCTTGTTTTATCGGTGGCAACCAGCATCGATGCGCTGGCGGTCGGCGTTACCTTTGCTTTCCTGGATGTCAATATCGTACCCGCAGTGATAATGATAGGCGTTACAACGTTTATTATATCTGCCGCAGGGGTAAAAATCGGCAACATATTCGGCGAAAAATACAAATCAAAGGCCGAAATCGTAGGCGGACTTATTCTTATAGGAATGGGTGTAAAGATCCTGCTGGAACACCTTAAAGGATGAAGGAATTCCTGCAGAAAGGCTATTGACAATTAAAGAAGTATATGGCAAAATAATTCAAAACATATGATGCAGCTGGCGCTGCAAATAAAGTAAGGTAGATTATACCGCCTATGGCGGATAAAACTAAGCAGCTGGCGCTGCAAATAAAGTAAGGTAGATTATACAGCCTTCGGCTGATAATCTTAAGTGAGTATGCTTGAGGGCGGAAAGCCCGAGCAGCATAGGGGCGAAAGCCCTACACGCCGGTATGAACCCTGCGGAGTCACTTGACAGTGATCTCTGTGGGTTTTTTTATATCCGGAGCATTTGATTGACCTGATGGAGGTGGATACCGTGGATAGTGCTGAAACTGCAAATGCTATCGTTGTAAGCGACTTGAGGAAAGTATTCAGAACCAAAGTAAAAAAAGAAGGTTTCAGGGAGAGTGTCAAATCGATCATTAAACCTGAATATAAAGAGATCGAGGCGGTACGTGGGATCAGCCTGGAAGTTCCGCGCGGGGGACTGGTCGCATTCCTTGGACCAAACGGAGCCGGAAAATCCACAACGATTAAAATGCTCACAGGAATATTGCATGCAACGTCGGGTAATATATCCGTACTTGGTTACGATCCGCAAAAGCAGAGAAAGGATCTATCATTCAGGATCGGCAGTGTTTTCGGGCAGAAATCGCAGCTTTGGTTTCATCTGCCGCCAATGGACAGCTTCAGGCTGCTCGGCGCGATCTATGAAATAGATGGCAAGGTGCTGGATTCAAGGATAAAAGAGATAGTGGAGCTATTCGAGATCGGTGATCTGATGGATACTCCCGTAAGAAAGCTTTCGCTGGGACAGCGTATGAGATGCGAATTTGCCGCTTCGATACTGCACAGGCCCCAGATCGTTTTCCTCGACGAGCCAACTATCGGCCTGGATGTGCTCGTCAAGCAAAAGATACGGGAGCTGATAATACGCCTCAATGAGGAAGAGAAGACTACGATTTTTCTTACAAGCCATGATATAGGCGATGTTGAACAGCTATGCAGCAGAGCTGTGATAATCAACCACGGCAGGATTGTTCTAGACAGTTCTGTAAAAGCGTTGAAATATGGCTACCTCAAAAGAAAGATAATCGATGTGAAGTTCAGTGAATTGGTTGATCCGGACAGTCTTGAAGGACTCAATATAATTAAGAGAAATGGGAAGGCAATGAAGCTCGAGGTGGATGAAAACGGCGGCATACAGGAGGTCATGTCACGTCTTATGCGGGCGGGAAGCATCCTTGATGTAACGATCTCGGATATCCCCATGGAGAAGATAATCGGCGATATTTACAGGGACAAGGATATCGGGGATACAAGTGACGGCGTCTGTGATGAATACAGTGACGTATATACAGAAGCGGAAACTGACGCGGATTACCATGCACAACCGGAAAAAGGAGGGAGCGGCTCATGAAAACCATGCGTAAATATATTCTGGTTGCCGAGGTAAGCATCAGCAGCAACATGATATATGCCGCAAATTTTCTGGCAGGCACCTTCTTCTTTGCGCTGATAATATTCATATTTTTGCAGCTGTGGAACGCCATATCCCTCAACAATGGCTCCATGGAAGGCTATACGGTAAACAGGATGGTCTGGTATTACATTGCGGCCGAAATGGTTATATTATCGAAAAGCGATGTGTTCAGGAGCCTGAACGAAGAGATCCGCGGGGGAGGCATAGTTTACAAGCTCAACAAGCCGTACAGCTTCGTAGCGTACCAGTTTTCAGAAGGTATGGGCCAGACTGCCGTCAGGCTAATGGCGAACCTGCCCATTGGCATATTGGTAGGTTTCCTGTATGTAGGCGGGCTTGAGGGCTTTACGTGGCAATCGCTGCCTTTTGTAATCCTTTCTATTCTGCTAGGCATACTTCTCAACTTTTTCATGGATGCCTTCATAGGGATGACTGCCTTCTGGACGGAGGACAATTCAGCTTTTTACTGGATCACCCAGAAGCTGTCCTTCGTGCTGGGACTATTTTTGCCTCTGGAATTCCTGCCGGGCGCAATAAGGCAGATCGCGGTATTCCTGCCGTTTTCATATATTGCTTATGCGCCGGCCAGGCTTCTGACGTCGTTTTCAAGGGAAGTACTGATGGATATATTGCCTGTACAGTTGTTTTACACTGCGTTTTTTGCGGCAATTACCGCATGGATGTATATGAAGGGAGTGAAAAAGCTCAATGTCAACGGTGGCTGATGGAAGAAAATATACCGTACGAAAGCACTTGAAGCTTATCTTGATGTATTTCAAATATAACCTGCAGGCTGCAATGGAATACAGGGCCAGCTTCATTGCACAGTCGATAGGCATGTTTCTGAATGATGCTTTTTTCTTATTCTTCTGGTGGGTCGTTTTCAGCAAAGTATCGTCTTTGGGCGGGTATGGCTTTAAGGACGTCATACTGATCTGGGCTCTGGCTGCATCGACTTTCGGGTTCCTGCACATCGTTTTCGGGAACGTGCGGCAGCTGTCAAGGATCATTATAAACGGCGAGCTCGATACTTACCTTTTGCAGCCTAAAAACGTTTTTATAAATGTACATTGCTCAAGGATGGATTTTTCGGCATGGGGCGATTTCATCTACGGGTATGTGCTGTTTTTCCTGATCTTTGGATTTGCCCCCTTGAAGCTGCTGCTGTTCACGCTATTCGTAATTGCAGGCGGTCTGCTGACGGGCGCAGTCATGGCTTCGGCGGATACCCTGACCTTCTACATCGGGAATTCTTCCGCCATTACGAGGTTGGTAACTGAATTCCTGATCAATTTCACACTGTATCCGGATAGTATATTTGGCAGGGAGGTAAAATGGATCATGTATTCGCTGCTTCCCGCTGGGTTTATAGTCTTCATTCCGTTCAGGCTGATGTCCGCTTTCAGCTGGTATGGCCTTCTCGGCCTGTTGGCCGTTGATTCGGCCTATATATACCTGGCATGGCTGTTTTTCAACAGGGGCTTGAAGAAATACGAATCCGGGAACCTAATAACCACAAAATTATGAATTTGTCGCTTCTCATAAAGTTTGAAAAAAATAACGCCCAAATACCCAATTCCCGTAGCTAAATCTCAAGTAATTTGAAAAAAAGGTAGTTAAAATTTCACTTTCTAATTTTGAATTTCACGAAATCTGTGGTTAATGCATATATTTATTATGTAAACATATTAATGCAAAAATTGGAGGTGAGCTAATGGAATCCAAATCAAAAAAGACTTGTCACTGTAACAATAATAAAATAGGACCTAAATTCAAGCTATCAAAAGTCAAGATATCACATAAGAAGACTTTGGCTATTGGCGTTGGTATGGCGGCTACAGCAGCTGGAGCGGCCGGGGTTGGTACAGTTGCTTCGATGGCTGGGGCAGCTGGACTTGGCACGGCAGCTTCGATGGCTGGGGTAGCTGGTCTTGGCACGGCAGCTTCGAAAATAGGGATAGTTGCCTTGTTGAAATCTGGTAAACTGCATAAAATTTGTAAACATAAGTTTAAAAAGTAGATAATTAAAGAACTTTTCAATATTTCTAATCTCAAAATAAGTGGTTTTTTCTGGCTTATTTTAATAAACCGGTGGCCTCTTATCATTTTACATTGTCCCTCAACTTTATATTAGCCTAGAGAGGTACATTATACATTCGGCTGATAAAGTTGCCCTCATTTGGTTATCGTAAACTGAGATAAATAGACATTTTTGACAGCATAGAAGAGCCAGTTCAGCTAGAGCTGGCTCTATAACAAAAGAGTACCAATCCTTTTTAAACTTTATGAGACTTTTTTCAAATTTCATGAGAAATAACAAATTATCCGGCTTTTATCCGAAATCTCCCATAATCATCATGTATCTATTTGCATGATATATCATGTCGATACCGCCGTACCATATATTGCAGCGCGAATATATTGATTAATCGGATTATTTTTTGTATAATCAACCTGATTGTAAACGAGATGACATAAATTCGTTATACCAATGGAAATGATTACAGGATGGGGGGGTTGATATGGGTAAGGCATTAATTATCGGAGCGGGCGGCGTGGCAAGTGTCGTAGCTCACAAATGCGCACAGAATTCAGATGTGTTCGGGGAGATCTGCATTGCAAGCAGGACCTTGAGCAAGTGCGACGCTATAAAGGTTTCTATAGAAAACAGGGTAAAAAACAGCCGGACTAAGATATATACGGCAAAAGTAGATGCGGATAAAACAGATATGGTAGTGGACCTGATCAGAAGCTTCAGGCCTGATGTAGTTATAAATGTAGCGCTTCCATATCAGGATCTTACCATTATGGATGCCTGCCTTGAAACGGGCGTGCATTATGTCGATACGGCAAATTACGAGCCACCTGAAGTGGCAAAGTTCGAGTATAAGTGGCAGTGGGCCTATAGGGAGAAGTTCGAAAAAGCACATATAACCGCATTGCTTGGGAGCGGCTTTGATCCGGGTGTTTCAGGCGTTTTCTGCGCGTATGCCCAGAAGCACTATTTCGACGAGATCCATACGATAGATATACTTGATGCAAATGCAGGAGACCATGGCTATCCTTTTGCCACCAATTTCAACCCTGAGATCAACATTCGCGAGATCACGGCAAAGGGAAGCTACTTCGAAAACGGCAAAGAGGTAGAGACGGAGCCTTTGGCTATAAAACAGGTCTATAATTTCCCTGAAATAGGACCGAAAAACATCTACCTGCTCCACCATGAGGAAATAGAGTCGCTCGCAATAAATATAAAAGGCGTGAAGCGTATCCGTTTCTGGATGACCTTCTCGGACAATTACCTCAATCACCTGCGCGTGCTGCAAAATGTTGGAATGACATCGATAGAGCCCATAGAGTTCGAGGGCAGGCAGATAATACCGCTGCAGTTCCTGAAGACATTGCTGCCCGATCCCGCGTCACTGGGACCGAGGACAAAAGGCAAGACGAACATCGGCTGCATTTTCAGGGGCGTCAAGGATGGCAAACCTGCGACATATTATGTGTATAATGTGTGCAACCACCAGGAATGCTATGCCGAGGTGGGTTCGCAGGCGATATCCTATACTACTGGCGTGCCCGCAATGATAGGCGCAATGATGATACTAAACGGGAGCTGGAAGAAACACGGAGTCCACAACATCGAGGAGTTCGATCCCGACCCGTTCATGGATGCGCTGAACAAGTGGGGCTTGCCGTGGAAGGAAGATTTTTCACCGGTCATACCTGAATAACCGGTCATACCTGAATAAGCGGAATATGCCGGCTGCATGCCGCAAAGTGCGGTACAACAGTATTAGCAGAATCTGAGGTTTGTAAATGGATCTTGATATAAAATCACTGCCGACGCCATGTTATCTGGTGGATGAACGGCTTCTCAAAAAGAATCTTGAAATACTGCAGTCTGTCGAAGACAGGACGGGCTGCAGTATTCTTCTTGCTCAAAAAGGGTTTTCGATGTTTTCGGTGTACCCGCTGATAGCGAAGTATCTCAAAGGGGTCACTTCGAGCTCGCTTTCCGAGGCAAGGCTCGGTTACGAGGAAATGGGAAAGGAAGTTCATATATATGCTCCCGCATATATTGATAACGAGTTCGACGATATATTGAAATACTGTGATCATATAGTGTTCAACTCATTCAACCAGTGGGACAAGTATAAAAACAGGGTAAAAGCACATAATTCATCGTCGCCTGGAAAAGTCGGCTGCGGGCTCCGCATCAACCCGGAGTATTCGGAAGTCGAAGTGCCGATATACAACCCCTGTTATGCCAACTCGCGCCTCGGTATTACACTGGCCAATTTCAGGCCCGATGAGCTTGACGGTATCGAAGGCCTTCATTTCCATACGCTGTGCGAACAGGGCTCGGATACGCTGGAACGCACGGTTAAGGTAGTGGATGAGAAATTCGGGAAATATATAAAAGGCATGAAGTGGCTCAATATGGGCGGCGGACATCACATTACAAAACCCGGCTACGATATTGAAGCACTGATCCGTTCGATAATGTATTTCAGGGAGAAATACGGCGTTCAGGTATACCTTGAGCCTGGAGAGGCGATAGCGCTCAATACGGGCTTCCTTGTCGCTAGCGTACTGGATATCGTTGATAACGGTATGAAGATCTGCATAATCGACGCCTCGGCAGCCTGCCACATGCCCGACGTATTGGAGATGCCGTACAGGCCGGAGATAGCAGGCGCCGGACAGCCCGGGAAATATGAATATACCTATCGCCTGGGCGGCAACACCTGCCTGTCGGGTGATATCATCGGTGACTATTCCTTCAAGAAACCTCTGAAGCCTGGAGACAAGCTGGTTTTCTGCGACATGGCGCATTACACGATGGTCAAGAACAACACTTTCAACGGCGTGAATCTTCCGTCCATAGCGCTATTTAATGAAAAAGAAGGCGTCAGGGTCGTCAGAAGGTTCGGCTATGAGGATTTCCGAAACAGACTTTCATAATCGGCTATTATAATCTGTTTTCATAACTGGTCATAAAATAGTAATACGGCTTATGACGATTGGTTACAAAAGATCATCGATACTAATCATTCAGGACGATTTGAATAATTGCAGATCCATTGTCAATAATTAGTAGACATATGGTTTTGTTATCATCCGTTATTGTCGCCATATGCGCCAAAGTATGATATGCTGTTCAGAGCCGGCAGTAAATTATTTATCTAAAAAGGAGAATTAAATGAAATTCAGGGAATTTAACATATCACAAGAGATACTAAGAGGAATAGACGATATTGGGTTTGAAGAGGCAACGCCCATCCAGGCCCAGGCGATCCCGCACATCATGGAAGGACGGGACATTATAGGACAGGCCCAGACCGGTACCGGAAAAACCTGCGCATTCGGGATCCCTGCAATTGAAATGCTGGATCCTGCTGAAGAAAGCGTCCAGGCGCTGATCCTTTCTCCAACCCGTGAACTGGCCATACAATCATCCGAGGAGCTTAAAAGCCTGACAAAGTATAAAAACGGCATCCGGATACTGCCCGTATATGGCGGTCAGCCGATTGACAGGCAGATCAGGGCACTGAAAAACCGTCCCCAGATAATTATCGGAACGCCGGGCAGGATTATGGACCATATGAGGCGGCGTACACTCAAATTTGCCAACCTTAAGATGGTGATACTGGATGAGGCGGATGAAATGCTGAATATGGGCTTCCGCGAAGATATAGATACCATTCTCAGGGAAGCCCCTGCAGAACGTCAGACGATTCTGTTTTCGGCGACAATGCCGAAGGAAATAATGGATCTGACTAATAAATATCAAAAGGACCCCATACATATAAAAATTTCACATAAAGAGCTGACGGTGCCCGGTATCGAACAATATTACATAATGGTCGGCAATTCAAACAAGCCTGAAATACTTTCAAGGTTGATAGATGCTAATGATATCAAGCTTGCCCTTGTTTTCTGCAATACGAAGAAACGGGTCGATGACCTTACGACTGACATGCAGTCGCGCGGCTATTCAGCAGAGGCGCTGCACGGCGACATGAGGCAGGATCAGAGGGACAAGGTCATGTCAAGGTTCAGGAACGGACAGTTCGATATACTGATAGCTACTGATGTTGCTGCCAGGGGCATAGACGTCGATGATGTAGAGGCGGTTTTCAATTACGACCTCCCCGGCGATGATGAGTATTATGTGCACAGGATAGGCAGGACGGGCAGAGCGGGCAAAACCGGAAAGGCCTATTCTTTCGTGGCCGGCCGCGAAATCAATCAGCTGAAGGATATACAACGCTTCACGAAATCAAAAATCATTCCCATCAAGCCGCCTACGTTGTCGGACGTTGAAGAAAACAAGATCAACAAGCTTATGACAGGTATCAAAAAAATAGTAGCGGAAGGTAAGCTTGCCAAATATTCCGACTATATCGAAAGATCCATAGAGGAGATGAACTCGCCCGACGCAAGTATGGACCATGATGGCGCAGACGGGCAGGAGAACCGGAGCGGGGAAAGCTTTATCACTCCGCTGGACTTTGCGGCTGCAATGTTAAAAATGATCGCTGAGCCGGGCGGAAATGATGTTCCGGGAAAATCGGACATTGCCCCGGAAACAGACATGGCAGATGACGAATATTATGATAATGGAGCAGAGAAAGGATATGTCAGGCTTTTTATAAATGTCGGGCGGAAAGACAGGATACAGCCGGGCAATATTGTTCAGAGCATCGCTTCTGCGTCCGGGCTCCCGGGTAAGCTTATCGGAGCTATCGATATCTATGACAGCTACACTTTTGTCGAAGTGCCGAGAGAATATGCGCACAAAGTACTCGATTCAATGAAGGATTATGTTATGAAAGGCAGAAGAGTCAATATAGAGCGCTCGAACAAAAGACCGACTGTAAGGAGACATGTCGGCATAAAGCGGAAATAATTCCGGGCTCCGCAGTGCCAAAACAGGGATGTGTGGCGGGCTTGCCTGCCAGATTTGCGATTTGGGTATAAATTATGGTAAAATGCTAAAGGGTTCTGAATATGAATTAATGTACAAACATATATAACTTAATGCATAGGAGGAATAAAGTGCGTTTTTTATCAAAGAAAGCAATATTCATACCTACGATAATGATTTTGTCAATAATCATATTATTTGCAGACCCTGTCGCCATATCTTTGGCAGATGATACAGCCGGTACAGGTTTAAACACGGTAACTACCGGCGGAGCGGCAACTGCGGCCGGAGGTTCTGCCGGTACCGGCAGCGGCGCAGTTATGGCTACCGGTACTTCGATAAATGTTTCCGGCGCAGCCGTAACTTCCGGGCCAGCTATTACATCAGGTTCGGCTATCATTACCGGTTCGGCCATTACTTCAGGTTCAGCTGTTACTACCGGTTCGGATATCACTACCGGTTCTGCCTTTGATACTTCGGGCACGACGACCGACACTACAAAAGCCGCCATAAGCACCACCGGTTCAGCTATAAAGACAAATGATGAAAGTCTATGGTACAATCCCAAGATCCCGATGAAGAAAAATTATCAAAAGCTCCTGTGGGAAAACTGCCAGGAGAAAAAACTCGATTATATCGACATGCTGGCTCTTATTTCAGTCGAAAGCAACTTCTATGAAAAATGCTCGTCAGGAAAATGCAAGGGATATTTTCAGATCAGTTCCATCCATTTCAGCCAACTGTCAAAATTGCTCAATACTCCTAATAAGCCACTGGACGGCGCAGTAAACATCAAATGGGGCACGACCATGTACAGCTGGGCTCTTAACGATAAAAGGACAAAAGGCCTTACCGGCAAAAAGCTGAGGGATGTCGCCTTATCGATTTATCAGCGCGGGACCGGAGGTTATGACCGTTGCGGAATAAATAAGAAGTATCTTGCCCGGTATTATGAGGAGAGGGATATGGTTCTTTCCTGGTTTGATAAATGACCGGAGCGCAGGCATTATCTACGGGTTTTCTCGATAAAACTCATAAGTTTGCTACTGTATAAAAGTGCATAAAACAACGATCTTGTAGGGTACAGTTTGTGCAGGGATGCTCATTGTAGCTGCTCCGTATACCACTGCCAAATTCCTGTTTGCCGGACTTCCTGTAAAAGCCTGGCCATTTTCCTGAATTATTTGAGTAAAGGGACCAATATTCAGTCTTAGTGTACCATCACTGCTGACCAACTGATTGTTAAAGAAATCCACCTTGACATTTTGATTTTGTGCGACCCTTGCCATTACAATAGCTTGATATTGCGGAGGGTAGATCAATGGAGCAGGAGCGTTTGCATTGTAAAATCCGGTTACGCGATCTCCCGGATTAACCATTACATGATCTACAAAATAAGTGGTCGGCAATATTACAAAGTTTACTATGTTTCCATCCATACTCTGTACCGACATAAGTCTATAACACCCGGAAGGTGCTCCGGCTCCCATCGAGAAATCACTTATCGCTGTAACGACTCCTGAAAAAGATCCAAAGGCTGCCATTTTTATTACCCCAAATCCAATTTGCTTTGTATTATAACATATGTGGTATCGATTAATTTTGTTATCCCGTATTGTATTAATCTTCATTGGGTCCTAGTATTTTTTTCACTTCCGTGGATAAATTATAATTTATATAAATCAGGTTATTGGTCAAGGCATTTAAACCTGTGAAAGAAAGGGAAAGCGGTAAAATGGGTAAGAACAAATCCAAGAGCGTGAATTCCGATCCGATGAAGGGAAAAACGCAGGAACTCGAGCAGACAACAAGAATATCAAAGGGTTACCATAAAAACAATCCTACCAAACCCAAATAGGCCTGAAAGGGCTTATTTTTTCGAGAATATTAAACAATGGAATTTTTTCTTTTCTAAAGATGAAGAAAAATGCGCGCAGGAAACGTATATAATTAATAGCGAGGCGTAGCTTCGTTGAAACGCACAAAGGTAAGAAAATTTTTCTACAACCGAAAAATTTTTTTTGAACCGATGCGTTATAAAAATGTCGGAGGTTTATGATATGATAGTTACAACAACACCCTCGATCGAAGGCAGAAGAATAAAGGAATACAGGGGTATCGTTTTCGGCGAAGTAGTATCAGGCGTTGACTTTGTCAAGGATTTTGCCGCAGGGCTCACCAATTTCTTCGGAGGCAGGTCGGGTTCCTATGAAGGCGAGCTGGTAGAGGCCAGGGATAACGCGGTAATGGAAATGGTCAGGAGGGCCGAACAGCTGGGAGCGAACGCTGTTGTCGGAGTGGACATGGATTACGAGGTCCTGGGACAGGGCGGAAACATGCTGATGGTAACTGCTTCAGGAACGGCGGTAGTGTTGGAATAAACTGAAATACGAAGGAACAGCATGCACCTTTGGTTTTTAGCAGGCACAACGATATGGGAGTCGTTTAAAGCTTTTGATGACGCCGTCTATAAATTTCTTTCGGGGTTTATGTCCGAAGGCATGACGGGCTTTATGAAGCTTATGACTTTTATTGGTTCGGGATGGTCTATAACAGTGCTCGCTGTTGCCATCCCGTTTTCTGCTTTCATTCTGAAAAAGAAAAAATACTATGCAACTGCTCTTATGATCCCGCTGAATATAGCTATAGGCTCATTGTTGAACGAAATACTCAAACAGTTATTCCGCAGGGCGCGTCCGGAAATTCTCAGACTTGTAAAAGTTACCGATTACAGCTTCCCAAGCGGCCATTCCATGAATTCTATGATATTTTACGGTTTCCTCGCCTGGTTGATACTGAAATTCGTGCAGCCGCGGTTTAAATACCCCGCAGCCTTTATCTCAGGCCTTATGATACTGCTTATAGGTACGAGCAGGGTCTACCTTGGCGTACATTATGCAAGCGACGTTATAGCAGGCTTTATTATCGGACTGGCATGGCTGGCTTTCTTTATATGGATCGCCGGCAAGTATATTACGGAACCGGATAAAGGTGTGAAAGAACAAAAGTAACCTGGCTTCAAGGAGAGTAATGATAATGATCAACCTCGAGTATTACCGTGTTTTTTATTATGTTGCGAAGCTCGGCAGCATAACTATGGCTGCTGAGGAGCTTTTCATATCACAGCCTGCGGTTAGCCAGGCTGTCAGGCATCTCGAGGATACGCTCGGGGGCGGTTTGTTCCTGAGGACTCCGAAGGGCGTAAAGCTTACTCCTGAGGGAGAGGTACTTTATTCGTACGTTTCGCGCGGCTACGAATATCTGATGCAGGCCGAGAGCAAATAAAGGGAACTGCTGAACCTCGAGGACGGTGAGGTCAGGATAGGCGCAAGCGATATGACGCTTCAATTTTATCTGCTGCCGCATCTGGAACGATTTCATAAGATATATCCGAAAGTAAGGATACAGGTAACAAACGCCCCGACACCGGATACGCTGGGACATCTGCGCACCGGGCGGATAGACTTCGGAGTCGTAAGTTCGCCGGTAAAAGGTGAGAAGGGGCTTAAGCTGATCCCGGTGTGCGGTATCAGGGATATTTTCGTGGCCAACGGCAGGTTTGAGGATCTGAAGGACAGGATTGTTGAACCGTCCGAACTTGTGAATCATCCGCTGATATGCCTTGAACGCAATACGAGTACACGAAGACATGTGGACAAGCATTTCAGCGGTCTTGGAATATCGCTTGGCGCTGAATTTGAGCTTGCAACGAGCGAGCTTATCGTGCAGTTTGCGTTGAGGGGATTGGGGGTAGGCTGTGTCGTAGGCAATTTCGCAGAAAAACATATCGCATCGGGTGAATTGTATGAAATCAAGCTGAGTAAACCGGTTCCTGAAAGAAGCATCTGCGTGGCGTATTATGACGATGCGCCGATGTCGCCCGCGGGCAGGAAGCTGTTGGCATCGATTATCGGCGAAAAGCCTGAAAAAGGCTGAAAAAGCCTGAAAAGCCTGAAAAGCCTGAAAGCCTGAAAGCCTGGAAAGCCTGGAAAATCCTAAAAAGCAAGTCTCCCGTCTTGGGCAGGGCCGGCTACGGATTGCTGGCTGACTGAGTGCAGCTGGAGTGCTAAGCGATGTGACCGGCAGCCATAATGCGGACATAAGCACTGATTATACTCATAATAATGAATATCAATTATACTTATATAGACTCCTGTGATACTATCAAGACATGAGCCGGTCAGGAAAACTGACCGTCCGACAAATAAGCATCACGGGAGGTTTTTATATGGTCAGGGCTATAGTGGGCGGTAACTGGGGAGACGAAGGGAAAGGCAAGATGACGGATATGCTGGCGGTACGGTCCGATATGGTAGTTCGCTATCAGGGCGGCGCAAACGCTGGCCATACCATAATAAACGAGTACGGTAAATTCGCGCTTCACCTGCTACCGTCAGGCGTATTCACGAAGGGCGTAACAAATGTCATAGGACAGGGAGTGGCACTCGATCTGCAAAAGCTGCTCGATGAACTGGACCAATTACTTCAGAAGGGTGTACCGGCGCCCGATATCAAAATATCCGATAGGGCTCAGCTGGTCATGCCATATCATATACTGCTCGACAGGCTTGAGGAAGAACGGCTTGGCGACGGCGGGTTCGGTTCTACAAAAACCGGGATAGCGCCGTTTTACTCCGATAAGTACCTGAAAACAGGCATACAGGTGGCCGATCTGTTTGATGCGGCTTTGCTTTCTGAAAAGCTGCGTTCATATTGCAATGTAAAGAACCGGCTCCTCAAAGCTCTGTATGATGCGCCCCCGATTGACGAAAAATCGATAACGGAAGCGTTTCTTAGCTATCGGGAGCGTATAAGGCCTATGGTTTGCGATGTTGCGCAGCTTTTGAACAAGGGGGTCAGAGAAGGCAGAGATATCCTTCTGGAAGGTCAGCTCGGCGCACTGAAGGACCCCGACAACGGTATTTACCCCTTCACTACCTCGTCGTCGCCACTGGCGGGTTTTGCCTCAGTCGGCGCCGGAATCCCGCCGCACTGTATCAAAGAGGTCGTCACGGTGGTAAAGGCGTATTCATCCTGCGTTGGAGCTGGAGCATTCGTTACGGAGTTGTTCGGAGAGGAAGCGGATACGTTACGTAACCTGGGCGGCGATTGTGGCGAATACGGGGCTACGACCGGAAGGCCGCGCAGGATGGGGTGGTTCGACGCTGTTGCAACAAGATACGGGTGCATGCTCCAGGGGACCACGGAGGTTGCGCTGACTCTTGTCGACGTATTGGGCTATCTGGACAAAATACCGGTTTGCACGGCGTATATGATAGACGGGGCAGAAACCGTGGAATTTCCCGTTACGCCGCTTTTGAACAGGGCGAAGCCTGTCTATACGGTGCTGGACGGATGGAAGAGCGATATAAGGGGAGTGAGGCGGAACGAGGATTTGCCCGCGAACGCCCGTGATTATATAGGGTTCATAGAGGAATACATCGGCTATCCGATCAGGTATATATCAACCGGACCCGGAAGAAACGATATCATCGAACGTTGGTAAAAAAATTTTCAATATGACACGCTGTTGTCCAATTCTGGTATATAAAATAAATGTATCATTAAGTAAAGGAAGTAAGTTATATGAACAATGTTGAAATGAAATTCTGCCAGAGTTGTGCGATGCCCATGGAAAATGAGGGCACTTACGGGACCAATGCTGACGGGAGCAAAAACAGCGATTACTGCCAGTATTGCCTGGAAAACGGCCAGTTCACTTCCGAGGGAAGTATGGAGGACATGATCGAGTCTTGTGTCCCATTTGTATCAAAGGGACAGCCTTATCCGGACGAAGCGACGGCCAGGAAAGCCATGAATGAAATTTTCCCGCAGCTGAAAAGGTGGAAGAAGGAATAATCTACAAAATATTTAGCGGATTAACTTCCATATAAAACCACTGTTTGCATTTGCTTAACATGGAGAAATCAATTATAGGTGATTTCTCCCTTTTTTATGTTTTGTGTCAGTAATAACATATAATTGAGACCGGCGTATTTTACGCCTGGTTTCTATTTCATAAAAGCGAGGTAGCTGTATGCCGGCACGTTCCTGATCTGAGATTACTATCAGAATATTGCAGTTGGGATGAGGACCCGCTATTTGCCGAAGCGTCAAGGCACTAATAGTCGATTGGCCTTTTCTTTGC
>JAEYOM010000097.1 GCA_023411715.1 Bacillota bacterium
GTCACATTTGTGATTTAGGCTTCCACCCCAATTTGTATTTTATTTATGTAATTGTCTACGCTCATACAGGCAAATGACTGTTTCTGACATTTTGGCAATAGAACGCGACCATTTTTTCCCTTGACAATATATTCTAAATGCCATAGTATAATTATTATAGTATAATTATTATAGTCTAATTATACTATTATATTTGTACTAATAAGGAGGTAAAGAAATTGAACGAGAAAAATGAAAGAAGCCGCATAGGCTTGGTCATTGCGGGATTATTGCTTGGAATTATCATTTCCGCTATGGACAACACAATCGTATCCACCGCCATGGGGAGCATTATTGCGGACATCGGCGGCATGAGCAAATTTATATGGGTTTCCTCAGCCTACCTCATAGCGAGTGTGGCCGGGATGCCTATATACGGAAAGCTATCAGACATGTATGGACGTAAATTCTTCTTTGTCGGGGGGCTTCTCCTGTTTATCGGGGGCTCGGCCCTGTGCGGTTTATCAAAAAGCATGGAGCAGCTGATCTTCTCACGGGCTTTGCAGGGATTGGGCGGCGGAGCCATCATGCCCATTGCGTTTACAATCATTTTTGATATCATACCGTCCGAACAAAGGGGTAAGATATCCGGATTGTTTGGAGCAGCTTTCGGCGTTTCAAGTATTTTTGGCCCACTGCTCGGTTCCTTCCTGTCCCAGTACGTGACATGGCGCCTGGTATTTTTCGTGAATGTACCCATTGGCATAATGTCCATACTGCTTCTTCTTAAATACTATTGCGAGTCTCATAGCCATCCCAAACAGAAAATTGACTGGATTGGTGCCGCGTTGCTGGTATTTTCCGTCACAAGCCTGATGTTTGCGCTAGAAATGGGCGGCAAGAATTTTAGTTGGGTATCGGTTCCCATTATCTTGCTTTTTTCGCTTTTTGCATGTTGTATTGCAGCTTTTCTGATTGTTGAAGAAAAAGTATCGGAGCCCATCGTGCCTTTGGATCTGTTCAAGATCCGTTTGTTCGCGAGCAGTCAGATTGTCGCTTTCTTCTATGGCACTGTTTTCATCACCGCCATCGTATTTATACCGATTTTTGTGCAGGGTGTATTCGGCGGAACCGCCACAAATTCGGGCCTGATCCTGATGCCTATGATGCTGGCAAGTGTAGTTGGAAGCCAAATCGGCGGAATGCTGGCATCAAAGCTGTCCTACAAAAGCATGATGATAGGATCGGTTCTGCTGCTTATACTGGGTTTTACCCTAATGGGCTCCATGACAACTGATTCCACGAGATGGCAGATGGTTCTATTCATGATTATCACGGGAATCGGAGTGGGTACCTCTTTCTCTGTTCTGACAATGAGTACGCTGGACGGTATGCCATTCAACAGAATGGGCTCCGCCAATTCATCGCTTACATTCTTCAGATCTGTAGGGATGACTTTGGGCGTGACTATTTTTGGAACTATACAGAACAATATCATGCAAACCGGGTTTATAAGCAATATTGCGGGTTTTTCCAAATTCGACCTCAAACTTGACGCCAGAGCGTTACTTCAGCCGCAGGTCAGGCAGCATATCCCCGAAAATATCCTTACACAGATGACCGGTATTCTGTCCGATTCGATTACAAAGGTCTTCATGTGGGCACTTGTTTCATTGACGTTAGCTTTTATATTTATTATCATTATGGGTAATAAAAGATATATTATGGCAAAATCAGAGAAGAACGTTCTCAGAGAAGAGGTATTGCCCGATGTCTATGAAACTGGTCGTACTGGGGATTTTGATGGAGAGAAGCAGTCATCCTTATGAGATGCAGCAATTTATCAAGCAAAGGGAAATGGACCAGTATATAAAAATGCAAAAAGGTTCCCTTTACTATACGATCAACCAGCTGGAAAACAACGGGTTTGTCGAGGTGGAAAGCGTCGTTCGCGACACCAACCACCCCGACAAAACCATTTACAGGATTACGGAAACTGGCCGCAAAGAATTCCACGACCTTTTGCTGCAGCAACTGCTGCAACCGGAGAGGGTCTTTAATCCGATTCATGAAACCACTGCATTTATCAGGCATTTGGAAAAGGATGAACTGATAGAGGCGCTGAAAGCCAAAATTAACTCGGCTGAAAAAGAGCTTTCCTACGTTATAAACTCCTATAAAAAAAATGAGACCGGTATTCCCAAATATGGCCTTTATATCATGGCCAGCGGGATCGAATTCATGAGAATCGAGATCGCCATGCTGAAAAATCTTCTTACCGATGTTGAAAATGGAAGCATCAACAAAAAAGAGAAGTTGGAGCATTTCCGGATATAAATATTAGGTGTCGCAATCAATCAGGCCATTGCCGCTTATTATGTTTATATTCCATTCAACCTAATATACGTTTGCATATACCTGCTCAGCCGTGAAAAAGCCGTCCTTTATTACCGTATCATCGATATTATCCTTTGTAACGAGCTGCGGCTGATAAATCCTGCAGCGGATATTATTTTCCCCGTCCGACATGACTTCATAGGGGCCTATGTCTTCGTCGGCGGCCATTTTTACGGAAATCTCAGCTGCTCCTTCCGCAAGGATATTAATAGGCTTGTAAACTGTCGAGCCCTGTGTCCCTTCGACTATTCTCCGGCAGGCGCCCAGTTCCGAGTCCTGCCCTATAACAAATACCTTCCCCGCAAGCCTGTTTTCGCTCAAAGCGGTTATCACGCCCTCCGCAATCTGATCATTCGCCGCAATGATCGCATCTATCTTCTGACCGCTGTTTAGGATCTTACTTACATAGTCATATGAGACCTCGTCACGCCAGGCGTCTATCCAGGCCTCTCCTACAACATTTATATCGCCTTTGTCAATAAACGGCTTAAGGATGTTATAATATCCGTCGTTGAGCATGAAGGAATTGTCGTCCCTTTGCGAGACGATCAGAATTAGATAAACGTGAGCCGATTCTCGCATCCCAAGCAGATTCAAAAGCTGGCGGGATTAAGCCCGAAAGAGAACAGTTCCGGAAAGCACAAGGGCGAAGCAACCATATATACCTCATTCTACCACATCTTTCAATATTCTGTTTGCAGGTCCCAGCCGCAGGCTCTTTATTTCATGCATTCCAAACCCTATTTGCAGGCCGGACGTATCCGCCGTACGGCGTCCCAGTATATCGACTTCCTCGCAGACCTTTGCAAACCCGCTGGTCAAATCTAGCATTCCGGGTTTTCCCTCATATTCATAAAATCTGGCGATTACACTGCCGTTCTCCGGATAAATAGCGCTCAATACCACATTATCGGTAGCACTGATATCCGCGAATGCTACAGTACCGTCAAATTTACCTTCGCCGGCCTTCTTCATCTCATATGTGGTAAAAGGGAACTGGTATTCAATCGCTTTTTTATGAATGCCAGCCTTTTCCCGGTCTCCGCAGAACGGGTATATGGAAAACTCATGAGTATACGTTCCGTACAGATATCTGCTTCCCCAGACGTATTCATTTGCATATTCCAAAGGAATCGAAAATCCGTCTTCCTCTCGTACGGAACACATTGCGCCCCTGTTAAAGTAAGCAATACCGACATTGCTGTCCGATATGGCAGTCCAATAGTTGCCCTGTACGTATTTTTCGTCCACAGTTGCAACAAGAAAAGGAAGGTCTCTCAGGCCTGTAGCTTTCCGGGAAATGCACGGTTTTAATATAAACCTCAGCTTATCCTCATGTACAAACCCATTTGTATTTTCCTCAAATTTCTCAAATCTGCCCGCGGTTCCTATTTTTTCACCGTGGTGTAAAAATGTTACCCTGCAGTCGATCCTCTCCTTCGTATTATTCAGGAACAATTCAAAGTTATATGCCACGCCCCCGATCTGACCGACCTGAACCGCCGATGCATTTGCTCCTGAACAGCTGACGACCCACTGCCCCTTTGATGCGCAGTCTTTCCCGTTTATCATACCGCGGAACAAGCTCCCGGTTTCACTTTTTACATATTCCAGATCGGTTCCGGCTTCTTTTATATAACATATTCCATTTTCATTCAGCTTTATTTCAAAGCTTCCGTTTGAAAGAATCCCCTGTGTGCTATCATATACCGCCGATATCCGCCTATCCTCGACAATATCGGAGGGTATGACGGAATAGCAGTTGGCGGAAACCGGCCCGACCTCGGCCTCGAAGCTGATAATTGCTCTTGTGATTCCGTCCTGTCTTGTATCGAGACATTTAATATCAAACGGAATGCTCCCGCCTTTGTGTATTACCTTGAACCAGCGTGCCGCTTTTCCGCGGTCAAGCCTTATCTCGGTGGAGACTTCCTGTTTTGACCTCCAGGATAGAGGGTTGAAAACTATCAGGTTATGGGTGTTTTCCGTTTTAAAGAGACCGGAGATAAAACGCAGCGATTCATCCAAGACCTTTTTGGAGCCTTCAATGGCTTGCGGCAAATACTGGGCTTCATCGTTTAAAAGCCCACATATTTGGATATCGTGGTGCTGAGTTATCAAAAGATTTTTCCATGCGGTTTCCAGCTCAGGCTGCATGCTGCGCCCTCCTGTAAGGACTGCCGCAGCATTGGCCCTTTCAGCGATTCCTATCGATGTCTCCGCCAGGCGGCAGTCGTTGAATATCTTGTTTCCGCAATATCCCCAGGGCATTCTGACCTTAAACTCATTTGCAGTTGGAGTAAATTCTGCTGAAGGCTTTTCATAGATTTCAGGAAGGTCTTCAAGGATCACCCATCTGTAATCCGGATTTTTTTCAGTATGCTCCACGAGCTTTTCACATCTGAGTACAATATCGTCATAGCGGGATGCAAGCAGCGGTTCAATATCCTTGAATTTTTCGATAAATTGTTCAAGGGATTGATCTGTCATATCCGGCCATCTGGTAAGCACCCAGTTGTCGAATGTGGTAATGGCGAATTGAGCCCCCTCGCCGTCATACGTAGGTATGGCGGGAATCCTTGTACAGTCTTCACCTTTCCACCATCCGTACGGTTGATCATACGTAGGGTTATAACCATACATCATGAAATGGGTCCGCATTATGGCGCCTTTATACCCGGCTTGCTTTATAAGCTGTGGGATCTGGCTGTGCAAAGCATGTTCACTGATCGCATAAATTGGCGGAGTAGTCTCGAAATATTTCAGATTGGTCCGTATGGCGTAAACCAACTGTCTGACATTCGATTCTTCATTGATAAATACGGATAACGGCTGGCCATATGTCGACGAACCTATCCCGAACCTACCCTTGAATTTATTCAGAATTTCTTTTATAGCTTCAATGATCTCCGGATCCTCTTGCGAATATTTATCATACGCAAAAGATTCGTTATCGAGACCGATCTTGAATTTCGGATATTTCTCTAGCCAGGCTACCGCGCTCTCTATTCTCTCCTTAAAATGGGGACCCCATAAAATGTAGCCCCCATGATCATACGATAAAAGATACAATTTTTTTCTTTCTGGCACCGTAATTCCTCCAGTCGGATTTAATTAGGTTTATTATCTGCCGTCCAGATCAGATTTTCTCAACCGCCTCTATCAAGCCCTTCATATAACCGATCGCAAACAGGTTTCCGAGTATCCCGTAGCTTGGATTTGCATTATCCTCCCCATACATCGTAGGAACATGGTCAGGGCGGATTGGTCCGTCAAAGCCCATCTCCCTGTAGCATTTCATTGCCTCGAACATATCAGTCTGTCCGTCATCGTGAAATACTTCATGGAAGTTCTCCGCATTACCCCTGACGTCCCTGAAATGAGCAAAAAATATTTTTTTCCGACTGCCGAAAAATCTGATTGTTTCGGGCACATTTTCGCCCATTGTTGCAAAACACCCCTGACACAGCGTTATTCCGTTAAATTCACTGGGGACGAGGTCGATTACCCTCCTGAAAGCGTCCGCATTTATAAGTATTCTGCCTATCCCTTTGAGGGATGGCACCGGCGGATCATCCGGATGGATAGCCAGCTTGACCTCGTACTTTTCTGCTGTCGGAACCACGGCTTTCAAAAAGTATTCAAGGTTTGCCCATAGCTTATCCTGACTGATTTTACCTGCCCATGTAAAGGGCGCGTCCTTTACATCCTCGTTATTAAACCCGGTGGCTATAGCTTCTCCACGCGTCTTTATATCGGTGCGCGAGCGAAACCATCCGATGACAGGCATCCAGTTGTAGCATACCGTACGTATGTTCAGCCTGCTTATATTCTTCAACAGCATACAGAAGTTCTCAATTTCCTCGTCACGTCCTGGCAGACCCAACTTAACCTTGTCCAGCGGGGTAGGACCTTCCATGACAGCAACCTTTAGCCCATATTCTTCAAACCCTTCCACTTTTGCTTTTAATACATCCAGATCCCATGGTTTTGAACAACCCGGTATCTGCTCCTGCTTTGGGGCGTTTATAACCGCTTCCGTTACTCCAAGCTGCCTGGAAATAATCTTCTTATTGTCATGCCCGGGATAAAAATATGCCATTGCAAGTCTCATATACCGGTTACCTCCTTTTGTCCCTCATCTTTTCCCGCATCAAATTCTATAGGCTCGCCTATTACAGGCGCTGTATATTTCAGCCAGGGATATTTTTTCTCCATATAATATTCGAACCTTTCGACGTTCTCGATATTTATCGTAAACATATCATAATGGACAGGTATAACAAGCTTCACCTTCAACTGCGCCGCAAGATCCGCAGCCTCCCAGAATTGAAGATTTGACATGAAACCCCTTTTTACCCTGTCCATCTCACCGCCGTTTATAGGCAGCAATGCTATATCTATCGCATGGCTATTTAGCCATTCTTCTATTCCATGATAATATATCGTGTCTCCGGCGTGATAGATTGTAATATTATTGAATTTGATAATGAAGCCTACATACGGGTAACCTGTAACAGGATCAAAATCAAATTCATTGTGTTTTCCCGGTACCGCCTCTACTGTAAGGTCGCCCAGGCGGACATGATCCCCCACTCCTACGGAAATAATGCGGTCTTTCCCTATGCCAAACGCGATTGCGGCAGATACTGCAGCAGGGGGTACAACCAGCTTTGCGCGCTCACTTGACTCCAGCATTGGAATGACGGTTTCAGGATCAAGGTGATCACCGTGATTGTGGCTGCAAATAATATAATCGGCATTTTTAATGTCGTGTGGGTTCACCGGGGGCGGCATCATGCGTATGTGTCTGGCCAGAGGCTTGTCTTTTGTTCTTCTCTCAAGCCGGGTTGACAGATACGGATCCAGGTAGAGAACAGTATTGTGTGACTTCACTGCGAAACCGCTCTGTCCCAGCCACCACATCGCCAGCTTTTCAGGTCCCGGAGCATAATTGTCGACCATCTTTAAAATATCAGGTCCGCTATATTTCATTATTTCTTCCATATAATTCTTCCTCACTGACGCAGCAGGAAACCACCGTCGGCGACTATTGTGGAACCTGTTATATATCTTGCAGCCTCAGAGGCCAAAAAGGCTACAACCTCAGCTATATCATCCGATTCGCCGACTCTGCCGAGCGGTATTTTAGGCAAAAGCCTCTCGATAACTTCGGCGTTAAAATGGCTGTTCATATCCGTAGCTATGGCTCCGGGAGCTACACTGTTTACCCGTATACCTTCCTTTGCAAGATCCACTGCAAGGCATCTCATCAACGCTTCGAGCGCGGCCTTGGTGGATGAATAAAAAGCTTGGCTGGGCAGCGGGGCAATTGCATTTATGGATGTTACTACAATAATGCTGCCTCCCCTTTTCTGAATTATCATCTGTTTTGCAGCATTTTGTAGAAAATATATTGCACCCCTTAGATTTGTGTTGAAGATACGGTCGATATCCTCGGGTAATGTATCAATAAAGCGCTTCATGACCGTCACACCGGCATTGTTGACAAATATATCCACCCCTCCGAATTGGGGTACGATTTTTTGCATAAGGTCATCAATCTGCTCTTTTGAAGTAACATCTACGGATACCGTCTTTACCCTTCTCCCCATTTTTTCTATTTCCAGAGCGACTTCATCCAACTGGTTTTTATTCCGGGCTGCAAGTACAATATCCGCCCCCTGTCCTGCCAATTCAAGCGCGATACCCTTTCCTATACCTTTACTTGCCCCGGTTACCACTGCAATTTTTCCCTGAAGTGCACCTAAATTTGAATTGCCCATCATATCTCTCCCTTCACCTCTGCACCCGCCCGGAGGCGTCACCTTTCATCAGCTTTTCGACTTCTTCGGCAGATACGCGGTTAAAATCTCCAGATATAGAATGCTTGAGGCAGCTTGCGGCAACTGCGAATTCCAAAGCGTCTCTCCTGCTGTCGTAACGGTTCAATCCATATATCAGACCGGCAGCAAAAGAATCACCTCCGCCTACCCTGTCTACTATGTCGGATATGTCATATTTGCGGCTTAGATAGAATTCATTTCGGTCATGCAGGCAAGCCGACCATAGGTTGTGATCGGCGCTCACGCTTTCCCGGAGAGTAATTGCGATGGCCTTCATATGAGGATATCCCGACAGAACCCGCTCGGCAAGCTTCCTGTATTGCTCTGCATCAAGTTCACCTTTCACAACATCGATATCAACCGAAATGCCCAATGATTTTTGACAATCTTCTTCATTTGCAACGGCAATATCTACGTATCCGGCCAGCTCCTTCATCACCTCCGGAGCAGACTTGCCGTACTTCCACAGATTCTTTCTGTAATTAAGATCACAGGAAACAGTCATGCCTTTGTACCTTGCAGTTTTTACCGCCTCCAGTGAAAGTGCGGCCGCCGATTCGCCTATTGCCGGCGTAATTCCTGTTATGTGAAACCAGGTTGCGCCGTCAAAAACCTTATCCCAGTTAACGTCCCCTGGCGCAGCTTCGGATATCGACGATCCGGCACGGTCGTATACAACCTTTGAAGGCCTTTGATTGGCGCCGGCCTCCAAAAAATATATCCCCATTCGCCCTTTGCCCTTGACTACGCAGGAAGTATCAACGCCGAACTTCCTTATTTCAGCAAGGCACGCATCCCCTATTTCATTTGAAGGAAGAACGGTCATAAAGGCCGTATTCATTCCGAAGTTTGCAAGCGAAACGGCTACATTGGCTTCTCCGCCTCCAAATGTAGCCTCAAACAACGGGGATTGAAGGAAGCGCTCGAATCCGACAGGTTTCAACCTGAGCATAATCTCCCCGAACGTTACTACTCTGCTCATTATTACATCCCCTTATCTCACTTTTTTTGCAGCAGATGCAGGGCAAATCCGCCAATCTCATTCCTGAGGTAAACCGCAGACGCCTGCTCCAGCGTACCGTTTATGGAACTTATATCCAATTTCGCCCCGTTTCTTTCAAGATAGGCTGCCGCGCGAACTAGACTGTTTGTTCTCATCGCAATGTGCCCGTGCTGTCCTCTGCCCGGTCTTTTCATGATTTCGAAGGAAGTTCCGGAAAAATTGGAGCTGTTTCCCTGCTTTAACGGAAAACCGAACATGTAGGAGAGTTTTTCTGCTAATAATAGCGATTCGTCTGCGTTTTCGGCATTTATACCTATGTGAGCCAGTTCAAATCCCAGCATCAGCCGGACGGCTTCCGCTGTAAGCCTTGTTATTTCATCAAACCTGCCCTCATTTACAAGCTGCTCTCTGACCATCCAGCTGCCGCCGCAGGCAAGAACCTTATCAAAAGAAAGATAGCTCATCAGGTTTTTAGGGTCAATCCCCCCGGTAGGCATGAATTTCAAGGAACCGAAGGGCGCACTCATGGCCTTCAAAGCGTTTATCCCTCCGCAGGCCTCTGAGGGGAAGAATTTTACGACTTCCAGCCCGCACAGGACGGCTTCAGTCATATCCGACGGATTGCTGCAGCCGGGTGTAACCGGTATCCTTTCCTTCAGACAATATTCCACAAGCGGTCTGCTGAAGCCTGGACTCACTATGAATTTAGCGCCTGCATCAACCGCCCTTTTTGTCTGCTCTATATCGAGTATCGTACCCGCGCCGACCAGAAGATCGGGGTACTCTTTTGTAATGCTCCTTATTGCAGCTTCCGCAGCTTCAGTCCTGAAAGTTATTTCAGCTGCGGGAAGCCCGCCATCAATCAGAGCCTTCCCGAGAGGGACGGCATCCCCGGCATTATCGATTTTAACTACAGGAATAATTCCCAAACTGCCGATCTTGTGTAAAATGGCATCCATATTCAACACTTCCCTGATCATTTTCTATTGACCTATGCGCGGCCATACCTGTGGTACACTTCCTTAAATGATGCTCCTGCTGCAAGATCCCTTCTTGAAAGCTCTTCTTTTTTAGAAAGCTCTTCAACTCTGGCAAGCGCCTCCGGCAAAATAGTCTGAGGAATCACTATTACTCCGTCGGAATCGCCCAATATCCAGTCTCCTGGATTTACCTTCACATAGCGGCTTAAAGTACCGGACATAAGTATCGGTATCTGACACTCCCTGGGCCTCCATCTCTTTTTTGATTCTACAGGCGATGTGTAGCGTGCGAAGCAGGACCAGCCGGTAATTTTCAAAATCCCCGCCTTATCCCTCGTGCCGCCGTCTATTACCGCACCTAATGCGCCGGCGTTTCGTGCGCCATAGCTCATCATTTCGCCCCAGTGCCCGACCTGGTCGTCCTTTTCAGCATTTATTACAACAACACAGCCGGGGTAAAACCGTTCAAAAATAGCCTGGTTGTCGAAATCGGGTCTTGGCAGGTCGTCGTCATATCTTGGCTCACGCATTCCCCAGTAGGTAAAAGCGGGTCCCGCTATTTTCATATCATCGCGGAGCGGTTTTATTCCAAGATCCAGGCACTGGTCAGGAAAACCCATTTTGTCCAAAACGTCGTACATATCTGCGGAAAAGGATTTTATCAGTCTTCTTTGTATTTCAAAAATATCAAGTTCAGCCATATGGTTATTCCTTTCTTTTTGAATTTGACAGACAAGACAGGCTAAAATGTCAGAATAATTTTGCAGACCTTGTCGGAAGCTTTATCTGAAAGATCGAACGCCTCCTGTGCTTTGTCAAACGGAAAAACATTTGATATTATTTTTGACGGGTCAACCTCACCGTCTCTGAACCAACGTATGACCTCGGGAAATTTGTTGTTGTTCAGTCTGGATCCCAGAATATCAAGCTCTCTTTTCATAATTTCTATAGGAGCTATTTTTGCAGGCTCGTTGGGAAAACCAAGTACTACCACCCTTCCAGCTTGCGATACAAGCCTTGAAATACATTGTTCCAGAATGGCCAGATTTCCTGTTGCCTCAAAAACCAGGTTTATCCCCTCACCTCCTGTAAAATCCATAACTGTTTTATATAAATCCTGATCTTTTGAATTGACGATTATATCGGCTCCCATAGTATGCGCTTTATGCAATCTGCTATCGACGATATCCAGGACAATGGCCTTTGCCCCTTTCCTTTTTACCGCCTGAAGTATGACCAGACCAATGGGACCGGCTCCGCAAATCAGAACCGTATCGTCGGATTTCAGTCTTCCCCTGTCTACAGATTCCGCCGCAATGCTGTACGGTTCTACTGTAGCAGCGATTTCCCAGGGCATATCGTCCGGAACCTTGTGAACATTGCCGGAGCCTACCTTGATGTATTCCCTGTAGCCACCGTCAACGTGAACGCCCAAAACTTTGACGCTGCTGCATACATTATGCCTCCCCGTCCTGCATGCATAGCAGTTTCCACAGGACAGCACCGGATCCACGGCAACCCTGTCCCCCGGTTTGAAACCCTTTACTGAGCTTCCTGTCCGGTAAACCTCCCCTGCCATCTCGTGTCCGATAATTCTGGGATATGTGGCAAATGCTGATCTTCCATGATAGATGTGAGAATCCGAGCCGCATATTCCCGCCGCTTTTATTTTTATAACCACCTCGTCCTCATCCGGTGCAGAAGGCATCGGTATCTCGGTTATAGCCAATTTACCAGGTTCCGTTACTGCTATCGCTTTCACTTTCCCCACCCTTTCGGAAATTATTTATTCACGTCTTTTGTTACAAATCTCCTGTATCGACAGGCGAAATGGAGGATACAAAAGCATTTTCGGCCTCCATACTAAAATTATCTTAGCTAAACGAACCGGATAATTAAATAAAGGATTCTATAAATAGATTCAAAATTCTACTCATTTAGATTCTAAGCAAGTAAAAAAGGCAGCCGGTTTGGCTGCCCCAATCTTCAGAAATATAGTCCTATTCTGCATAAAAGCTATAATTCCTTGCCCAGCCCAATTCTTCCCCCGGATCTAAACGAATGTCGATAAACACCTCGGGACATACGACATGTTTCATCCCCCACAAAGCGATCTTTACAGGCCTGAAACTGTCATATTCCTTAACTCCCGCTTTTGACGGCATGTTATAAAGATCCCATGAGCAATCCTTCCCGGAACCATAGCCTTTAATTATGCAATAAAACTGACCGTCCCACTCCTCATCCTTCCAGGAAAAATTATTGTCATTTTTATATACTATCTGCTCAGTCATTTTATCCGTGACAATGTCGTATGGAAATTTTAAAACATATCCTTTCCCAACCTTTTCATTATCTATGCCAATAAAATTATGACAGTATTCTGTTGTATGAATAGCCTTTCTACCGGTATTCTTCAGGAAATACTCCATTTTCAGGCTGGTACCTTCCAGCGTGATTTTTTTATAGTATTTTAAAGTATACCCATTATCATTTGCCGCTTTCTGACTGAATTCGATGAAATTATCCTTTATTTTGACCATGGTGCCGTAGGGTGTGAAATTATACCTTCTGAAGAAGTCGTACTTCGAATCATCGCTCTTTAGAACGTTTCCAACACCCAATTTGGGGAAATATCCGCCTGTTTCAGTCTCGCAGTATCCGATAGGTTCATGTATGCCAAATTCCCCGCATAGGCCGTACCCTCCCGATCCTTCTCCCGGGATCAAAGACTCGGGTACGCAGAAGGAATGCTTTCCATCAAGAGTAACCTGCGTCACAAACCCATTCCAGTCAAATCTGCTGCCTTTATAAAAAGTACCGGGTAAGGCAACCTCCACTTGTAAAATACTATTTCCAAGAAAAATAAATTCTCCGTTTTTATTCATATGGATCGCCTTTCAAACTAGTTCCTCCTGTCCTGGAAGTATCCTCTCCGCTTCCATCCGTCAGATATCGTCTGCAGTCAAGCGGAAGGTTCTTATCCCGTACGCAGGTATTTCCGCCGTTTCGGCGGCTTCCGAAATATCCTGGTGAAGCAGATTTACAGGAGTTATCTTTATCACCCGGCCTGCCAGCCTGACCTGAATTTTTGTGACGGCTTCGCCCAGATATTCGTAAAGGCGGATATACTTCCTGTTATCCCTTGTATATAAGGCGGATAAAATCATATTTGGACAATTTGCACCTGTTGCCGGATCGTTTATTGCTATCCTGAAGTTCTCAGGCGACAGCTTACCTCCTCTGGGTGAACCCGAAATGCCGATTACAGGGAGGTTATAGCTAATACCAAGCTTGTGGGCTTTCCCTATTTTCCATGTACCTTTATGAAAACTGACACTGTACTCCAGCGTATAGCTTCCATCCAGAAAGGCCTGAACCTCTCCCCACGAATACTTTCCGCTGTATAAAAGTATATTGCTCATTGTCTGCCCGTTCCAGATATATCCCATCGTTCCATGGTTTGCAATCGTTATTCCCCTTGATTCATCAGATGCGTCAACCCAACACCCGGCATTTATCTTTTCATTATGAGTTTCGCCCACTGAAAATGGAAAATCCTGTGCAACGCTTATATTGCCCTTTAAGGAAGGAGTGAAGTGAACCGTCAGTTTTTTTTCCTGGACAACGGGTTCATCCTTTCCGTCCCATTCGGACGGAATGCTCGTTTCCCCGATAGTCTCGCCATGGACTTCAAAAGTTGTCTTAAAGTCCAGACGCGGGTCATCTCTGAAAACAGTCACCTCTTCATTGAATTTGATACTTCCTGTTTTCCCGGTTATGTGAATCACAGAAACAAGCGGTCCGTTTATTTTTACTGTGATCATATCGGGAACCGAAGAACAAAATCTATCATTTACGCAGGCTGTAAATGTTCCGTTGCCTTTATCAGGAACCAGCAGTTCCCCGCCTTCGGAATCATATGCCATACATTCGCCGGTTACCTTGTTTATAGCTATCTTCCCCCAATTTGTAACAATAACGGTTTCATAATCCGTTTCATATGTCTTCATTCCCTTTTCGGGGTCCAAATCCTCATAAACGAAGTCAAGATTCAATAATTTAAAGCTGAGCGGATCCATGTTGACCGATACGGCCAATGTAGTCTGACTTATATACCCTCCCGGCTTGATTTCCGTTTCAATGACCTGATGTTCGAGTATTTCTCCGTCACAGGAGACTCTGAAGCCCTTCGGAAGCCTTTGTTTTTCTGATTTCACCCTAAAGGTAACCACTGAATTCCTTGTCCAGTTTGTAGGATTGTATACCGCAATTACCCTATCCGAATTCCTGGAATAAAAATTGCTGAGTAATGCCTTAAAAGATGCAGTGGCAGCCGCATTTGCAAGTGAAATTGCCTCCCCGTAAAAATCTTTTGCCACGTCAAGCATTAGTTCACCGTATTCCCCTCCGCTTGAAACACCGCAGATATTTACGTCATGATGCTGAGCAATCAGCAGCTTTTTCCATGCACGGTCAAACGTTTCCTCCCAGTGGGCTCCCTTTGCCATGCTGTTCAGCGCTGCAAGCCGTTCTGCCGTAAGTATTGCGTTTTCAGCCTGACGCGACAGATTCCAGAAAATATTGCCTTGAAATCCCCAGGGCATCTGAATCGGATAATCATCTATAACAGTATCCAGGAAAGCATCCTCTGCAGGAATTTCTTCAAAGGCTTCCTCGCCGGTTACCCAACGGTATCCGGGCATGTCGGAATAGGAGCAAAGGCGATTGAAGCCTCCGCTTCCGTCCTCGTCCCTGGGAAGAGGGTAGTCATCAATTCTCACAGCTATGGGATAGCGCACCCCCTGTTCAAGGTAATGCTTCCTGAAAGGTTCAAAGTCGATATATCCCTCAAGCCCTATAATTATGCGTGTATCCCAGGTGTTTTTACCTAAGCCTCTGTTTTCACCGATATACGTCGGGATAGTTTCCACCCACGAGCCTTCCGGTGAACGCCAGCGAACCTTCGATGCGTTAATTTCGGGAGGAATACCATACATTCCCCAGACCGTCCTGAGAATTGCCTTGTCTATTCCTACCTGCCTTAGTATCTGAGGCAGTTGCGGGAAAAAACCATGTTCATTCTGCATGTAAATATTTATCCGGTAACCAATACGCTCATACGCTGTCCGGTCATATGTCAGATGCCTGATGTTGGATTCCTCTCCTATTGTACAGGACAGAGGTTGTCCGTAGCCTCCCGACGAAAGACTTATCCTGCCCGCATATTTATTGCTTACCCAATCCTTAAATTCTGCCACAAATGCAGGATCATTCTCGACCACCCAGTCCCAGGTGGCGCCTTCAATATGAAATCCCCACTTTAATTTGGGGAACTTATCCAGACGTGCAATGGAACGTCTCATATAATCCTTTAGCCCGCCGGGGCCGTCCCATCCCTTCCACCAGCCCCATGCGACATAACCTCCGTGGTCATAGCTGCAAATACGCAGTATGGGTTCATATTCCCCTTTTGTCATCATAGCCCTTTCTCCTTGTAATATTATATTGTTTTCATGGACAAAACCCCGGAAAACCCGGGGTTTGCCATGCCCGCCCAACCTTTGTCCGAACGCGGACGTTTTTATTTGTTATATATCCTGTAAATCAATACTGCCGATTCCGCTCTTGTTACTGCGGCTTTTGGATTAATGTATGAACCGCTCCCGGTTATCATTCCTTCACCGACCAGGTTTTTTACACTCTCCAGTGCGTAGGAGGAAATACCGCTTCTGTCGGAGAATCGCTTCAGATCGTCGGACTTAGCCGTTTTATCCAGCTTTTCTGCTACCATCATCGCCTTTTCCGCAATAACCATCATGTCCTGTCTGGATATCTTTTTAGAAGGATCGAATTTGTTGTTCCCGACACCGTCTATTATTCCAAGCTTCCTGGCTATGCCAATCTGATTGTAATAATATCGGTCGGCTGTTACATCAATGAAGTTTACATCGAATTTGGCATTCAAACCCAGCGTATCGACCAGCAGTACTGTGAAGTCGGCTCTTGTTATGGCGTCGCCCGGATTAAAGGTTGTACTCGAGGTTCCGTTGATGATGCCTTTGGAGGCCATCACTTCGATCTGCTTTTTAGCCCAGGAGTATCCCGTGAGGTCTTTAAATGACTTTTTAACAAAGCCTACTGCATATTTGCTGAAATGATTGGTCCTGAATACTACGGTTCCGGAAGCCGCATCATAACGCCCGTCCGGAACGGCAGTAACCTTCCCTGCACCGTCTATATACCAGATAACAATGTGTTCCGGGTCTGAAATCTCTTCGGCGGTCGGTGAATAAGGTACAGATACCTCTACCGATGCATTCGGATTGGACCATGGGGTTACTTTGCCATCGATTGACAGGTAGATCTCTATCACGGGTCTGCTTCCTATCGCCTTCCTGATGCCTTCATCAAGTGAAGATATATCTGCCTTCCTGACGACTATCTCCACTTTGCTGGCTTCAGTCAATGCCCAGCCGGCCAGCATATTCCCCGGAACTATTACTTCTGCCACCTCCGTGCGAATAGCTATCTGTTCCTTGGATGAACCGGTTAATGCCTCGACAGGTAACTGCTGCACATATTCTTTGACGCCATCCACTCTGGCTATTTCAATTTTTACTTTTCTTATGCCGTTTGAATTGGGCTGAGCGCTATTAAGCGCAGAAGCAAAAGCTTCAGAAGTCAGTCCTGACCTTGCAGTTCCATTCTTGTCAAGCACCGGTGTTACTTCAATAATTTCAGCGACCGGAGCAGGCTTTGCAGGTGCTGCAGGTGTCGAAGGCGTCTGGGATGCCGGAGAATTCGACGTATCGCCACCGGAACTTTCAGTTACCTTCCTGAAAGTTACCGCGACTGTACAATCGGCCTGTACATTGCTTACTGTTATTGTTCCGTCAGCCTTGTTGTATGTCCCGCCGGTTACGGTATCGACTTGGTATCCTGTATCTGATGTTACTGTAAATACGACATCCTCTCCTGCTTCAACTGCAATATGAGACGGTTCAATCGTACCATTCGGGCCTGCCGTTGCAGCCACCAAATACTCGATGGACTCGGTCCACGGAAGTATGAGCTCAAGTTTATCGGTACGTGCCCATTCCTCGCCCTGTTGTGTCGCTTCAATTTTAATAATATCTCCGTCTGAAAGAGTAATACACTCTAATGTCTTACTTGTAAGAGTCTGCGCCGTACAGCCGGAATTTCCAAGATCCTGGTTTGATATCCACTGTCCGACTGCCGTTGAATTGACATAAACCTTGTAGGATGCACTTCCGTCATTTTCATCGAAATAGTAGACCTTAAGGTTGTAATCACCCGGTGCAAGATGGAAGGTGTATGTCGCCGAACCAACCGCGCCGTATTGTCCGCTGGGAATTTTCCTGACGCTTCCTCCCGAGGCGGCGCCCTGGGCTTCTGTCGGGAAGTCCGTTCCGGTCATGGCCTCAACCTCGACGGATGTAACAGCAGGCTCAGGTTTTTCAAAAGTAAATTCAACCTTGTCCAGACGTCCCCACTCACTGGTACCGGCCGGAATAATCGCATCTATTCTCACTATGTCTCCTTTTCTGACATTAATATCATTGAAGGTTACGCTTGTGAGAGTATCGGCATCCGCATTTGCGCTTCCAAGGTTTGCATCGGCCGTCCAGTTACCCACTTCGGTACTATTCACATAAAGCTTGTAGGATACAGTTCCGTCATTTTCATCAAAATAGTATATTTTTATGTCCCGCGTTCCTGAAAATTCGGAAAATGTATAAGACACACCGGCAGTTAGGTTTGCTCCATTTGCTTTTACGACTTTCCCTGCGGAGGCAAAAGGATTATTCTCTGTAATGTAGTTTCCAAGAACCATGTTTTCAGCTTCAATAGTACTTGTAATAAGGTTTGTCGGCGCTTCCGCCACAGTAAAGCTGTATGTTTTATTGCAGTCTGTCATACCGTTGACGTTTTGGGTGGTAACTTTCCAGTAGTAAGTATTATTAAGTTGAAGACCGCTCACATCGTAAGTAGTAGCTGTAGTCGTTTCGCTGACTATAGGGTTTATAAAGCTTTCATTATCTGCAAGTACCAGGATATATTCGTCTGCTCCGAACACATTGTAACTTAAGCCGCTTACAGTCTGAGTCCAATCCAGGGTTGCACCGGTGGTATTAATTACCGCAGAATCGGCTGGTGCCGTCAGATTGAAACCTCCCGGCGCTGCGCCGAATATATCGATATATGCGATGTCCAGGTTCGTGTTTGGAGCTGCACTTGAGTTATAAACTCCTAAAGTATGCAATCCTGGGGTTGAGATATTGAGCATACCTGAAAAATCTGTCCACTGACCGGGTACCGGGTTAAAAGCAGAGCTGGAGTCTATGCCATCTACTCTTACGGTAAAGGCTGGCGCCGACCCTCCATCGTTTGATGCTCGAACGGTAAAGCTGTAATCACCTGCCGAAGGAAAGTTTACAGACCAGTTCATCTCGCCTGTACCCTGCCACTTTTTACCCCATCCCTGAGGAGTCTTTCCCGTATCGCCGGGCCAATCGGTCGAAACCTTTCTTTCGCTTGCTCCATTAGCGTATCTGCCAAGGTATCTGACCGGTACGGTAACCGTTGTAAAGCTAATGCCCTTATTGGCGGCATCAAGCGTATCGGTATCCTTTACAGCCGTGACATTCCAGTAGTACGTCTTACTGTAGGCAAGCGGTGTCACCGGCGTCAGTGATGTGCCGATAACATTCGTTTCGTTTATTACGGGTGCTGAGAGATCATTGTTTTCCGAAACTACGACATTATAGCTTTCTGCATTTTCAGAGGCCGTCCATGAAAGCGAGGGCTTGACAGAAACCGCAGTTGCTTCATCAGCCGGGTTAAGAAGACTGAATTCTCCCAATACCGCCAACGCCGGGTCTGTTACGGTCTTGAATGAGATTCCCTTATTGGCTGCTTCTGTATAAATTCCCTGATCTATCGCTATAACACTCCAAAAATAAGTCATACCATATTCCAGCGTTGAAGCCGTAAAAGATTTACCGGAAATACCCGTTTCATTTATCACAGGATCCGATAGGTCACTGTTCTTTGAAACGACCAGCGTGTAACTATCGGCCCCTTCTGATGTCTCCCATTTGAATTCAGGCGTCAGCGATTGTTTTTCGGCACCTGTTGCCGGGCTGATAAGATTGAATTCTCTGGGGTTAGGGTTTTCCTCAACATGAATTTGTACGTCCATATTGCTGGAAATAATACCATCATCCGCAGTAAATGTAACTGTATAATCGCCGGTTGCAGAAGGAGTCCATGAAAATTCTCCCGTATTTTGATCAAGCTCCGCACCCGAAGGTAAATCTGCAGAACTGTAAATCAACGGATTTCCAGAACCGCTTCCGGCATTTACATTAAAAGTCAGAGTCTGCCCTCTGTATACAGCTTTATCGTCCACAGGTGTGAAAATATGTGATCTTAGACTGCTGACCAGTTCAATCATGTCCGAACGGCTCCACTCGCCATAATTGCCCGATTTGGCGACACTTGTCGATTCCAGCTTGATTTCACTGCCGTTATCTACGTTGACTTGAGTTTTTATTCTGCTGGTTCTTGACTGACTTAACGGATCGCCGGTTTTAAAATCCTTGTCTGCTGTCCATGAATCTACAACGACACCGTCGAGATACAATTTGTATGTGTTTATACCATCGTTCTCGTCGTAGTACCAAACGCTTATATCGTAAAGTCCGGCTGCTCCCGTAAAAATATAGGACGCGGTACCGGTACCTCCGTTTACGTTTGAATTGAGCCTGATTACATTGTTTGAAACGGATCCTTCAGGAGACGCATTTGCACCGGGAAGACTGTTTACTATGAAGGTTCCTCCAAGGTCCATGCTTTCCACTTCCTTTTTGGAGTAATTCCTTATGGTAAAGCTGGCTCCGTTGTTTGTTGCATCAGTACTTCCCGAAGAGTTGTTGGCGGTAACCTTCCAGTAATATGTCTGTCCGTAATTCAAACCTGTTATGGACAGCTTGTTTTCTGTAACTGATTGATTGTCGACAACAGGTGAACTGTAATCCGCGGTTGTAGACAGTACTACCGTATATTCGGAAGCATCGTCAGCGACGCTCCAGTTTAGCGTTACATCTGTCGGCAGACCTGTCGCTGCATCATCCGGTCCGGTTAACCTGAAACTGCCGGGAGCTTCCAGAGGATCAGCCTTGGTTGTAAAAGTACGGTACCCTCCGTTGGAAATAGTGTCGCCACCGGGGCCGTTTGCTATTACCTTCCAGTAATATGCTTTTTCATAATCCAGACCGCTGATCTGTTTTGAAGTAACATTTCCTACATTCTGATTGAAAACAGGATTTGTAAAATTGCTGTTGTCTGCTACAACGAGAGTATAGTCGGTTGCGTTATCTGAAACAGCCCATGTGAATCTCGGGGATGTTTTCTGTGCTGCTGCATTGTTTGCCGGATACAGCAAGCTGAACTCCGAAGGGGTATGTTCCGTAACGAAGCTCATTATGGTGGCATTACCGAGAATATCGTTATCCGGGCTAACCTTCCAGTAATAAGTCATACCTGGCTGCAAACCATTCAACTGGTATGAGGTGGAAGCGATTTTCTGGCTGAGTATTGGGTTTGCAAGAGCGCTGTCCTTTGAGACGATAAGAGTATATTCTGTTGCTCCTGGGTAGTCTCCCCAGCTCAGGACCGGATTTAAAGACTGTTGAAGAGCACCGTTTTCAGGAATCTTATCCGGAGCAATAATGAAAACGGTGGAATTATAATATTGAGTTCCGTCATTAAGCGTGGTACGGACCACAACCTTCTGTGATCCCAACGGATTTATTCCGGAAACATCTATGTCGGCAGTATAGGTTCCATCACCTTCCTCCGACATTGGAGAATACCCGTTATTCTCACTGCCCAATGCAAATTCGACAGTCTGGACATCGGCCGATTTAGGAAGTGTTTCAACAGTAACAATGCCGTTTGCGGGTTTATCAACTCTTGAGCCTGTTAATGGACTAAGGATATCGGTATCCTGAACTTCTGCGGCGACAGGCGCATCATTCATTCCGGACAAAGTCATAACAGTGTAGAAAATACCCGCCTGTATACTGATACTGTGCTCATTATAGCGCCATTGATTGGCTCCGTCAGATTGTACGGTCCTATCCTGATACCACGGATATTCGCTGTTGTTATTTGAAGTATCCTTGCTGTTGGGGCCGCAAACCAATGCACCCGGGAGTATGAGCCCATCCTGCGGCGCCGTAGACTGAGCATTCTCATCCAGACGGCTGTGGATAAACTTTACATATTCAGTTCCTATCCCTGAAACCCAGCTCTGTGAAAACGGGTTGTTTCCGAATACCCAGTAAAGTCCTTTTTTAGCAGCCTTTAGTGCCTGAGCTGCCAGTGTAGGATTGATATCCTTAAACAGATCATAATAGCGTATGGTATCTGCAACATACGACATTTGAGGTTCATTGACCCCAAAGGTTCCGAGTTCATTTATAACACCATATGGCGTATCGTCTGAGCTGGAGATAAAATAATTGACACGTGATTCTAAAAGACTCTGTATCTTCCCGGCTAGTTCCGTATCACTGTACTTTATGGAAGGATAAAGCTCCTGCATGGCAAGAGAGCTCAGATTCCAATAATTGGTGCATTGCAGGTCATTAAAGGACAAATCCATAATTCTTGTTTTTGCACTGGCAAGCATGTCCGCGTAGGTAACAGGGTCAAGCAGATAAAGCTCCACCTCTGCCCAAAGAAGCGGATCATTCAGTCCTTTGGTTGCAAGATAGTTAGATCTGGGATAATTGCCGACCGGTCGTCCGTCAAACTGTTTTGCGGTTTTGTATGCAGCAAGAGCCCTGGTCTCGCACGCTTCCAAAAAGCTTACCGGTTCCAGAGCCGAACCTGTATTCTCAACAAAGTTACCGTTTTCATCGATTACTTTATTGTTTGCATTAAGATTCGCCTGGCTATATGTACCAACGTCGCCCTCCCCAATTGTCCCTGCGTCTATGGCAGCCCTTAATGCTCTCGCGGCAGCCGCAAGTGAAGCAGCCATTTTTGCGGATCCTTCCACCGATTTCGATGCGGCTGCGACATACCTGTCGTCCCGTGTATTTGATCCATTGTATATTTGCTGATCCGTGTATTTTTCAGGATGCTTCCATTGACCCTTATCGTCAGCGTCATTATTGATGAATTTCTGAACATTATAGCCATAACCGTCGAAAGCGTCGATCATTTTAAGTGAAAATTCGGAGCTGAAAGCAATTTCATCCAGCATATCCGGAATACCGTTTCCATCATAATCGAAGTTAACGGCTCCTGAAGTTGTGTTGTTAATATAGGTAATTGCCATCTGCCCGGTTACCCATTGATTTTCACTGTATATTCCGAAATCACCGGCGTCAAACCACCCTCCCACGAGATCGTAATGCTTTGCCTTTGTCTCGTCCCAGGCGTCATCCTGAAAAGCCGGAGCGTGATAACCCTTCGTTACCAGGGGGTTACTTCCGTACTTCGTCCCATACGCTCCCATTGCCATCAATGCGGCCGTGTCTGCATTCCTCTGCATACGGTAATAAGCCATAAAGTCCTGCTGGTATCCGGACCATACGTTTATCTGTATAGGGAAGCTATATGAGGTAGCCCCGTTTGATTTTATTGTAAATGCATTACCAGTATCTCTCAAATCACTGAAATCTATCGAGTAGACATATTTTCCCCAGACTACCCCTTCGTCCTTCATTTTCCCATCGGCAACGGAACCTGAAAAAACAGGTGTTTCGCCATTGTAAATATCAAAGTTCTCATTTGCGCTATCGAGTTTGCCTGTGGTAACTATATAAGCAACCTTGTAGTCGTCAGCCGAATACCCAGCCTGACAAACTGCGATAACTGCAACTGAAACCGCACCTTCCGCGGCAAAAGTAACAGTTCCAGCAGGTATAATGCTTGCCAGCATTACAAAAGACAAGCACAAACTCAATAATCTTTTACCGAGTTTCATGGTACTTCCCCCTTTGGTTTAAAAAAATTAAAACTATATTTCTACAGTAGTATGAAAGAATTATTGCAAATTTTGAGATTACGGATTTTTTATAGTCAAAAGAATTTTAGGATAAGCAGGTTTAGTTTCAAAAAGTTACGGGGACTATTTGTATAATAGTCCCCATTTTTCATTATTCAAGCTGGTTTCTTTCCATTAAGCGTTTATTTACTTGCTGCCCATTCATCATACTGCTTCTGGAATTCAGCTATCATCTTGTCAAGTCCGTTTGCCTTCATCTTATCGTTAGCTTTATTTATTGTTTGAGTTGCGTCGGCAGAACCTGTCCCAAGAATAGGCGAGAATTCACTCCACGCATTATTAACAGCGGCAGTCTCTGTAAGAATATTGGCCGTATCGAAGTAGAAGCCGAGGAGCTCTGCCTGCTTCAGAGACTTGTTATAAGCGTCCAGTTTAACAAACTTCTCAGGATCATCTGAATCCTTAAGGTACTGCTTGAACTGATTTCCGAACTCCCAGTTAACGCCGGGATTCCAACCTGTATCATCCCAGCTACTGAAACCGTCGGGAAGTTTTATCACATTTTCACCTGCTTTAACATAATGCTTTCCATCAATGCCTCTGTGGAAAAGGTTGATGAAATAATCATCCTCATATGCAAGGTTCAAAACCATCATAGCCCTTGCAGGGTCTTTTGAAGTCCTGCCGATAGCGGTAACAGCACCGGTTGCGCCGTCTGTTGAAACCTGTCCGTCACCCAAGTCTTTCATATAAAGATCATAACCGTTTCTGTCCTTAAAGAACTCGAGCTGTCCGGGCTGCGAGGTTGAGAGGAAAAGCCAGCTCTTGCCTGCCTTAAACGTGTCATGTTCACTGGTTTGTGCAGTTGTAGCATCCTTATTGATATAGCCTTTTTCAAACCAACTGCGAATAAGCTTAATTTCATTCTGGTATTCAGGAATCTCGAGGGCATTTACAAACTTCTTGGTCTGCTTGTCAAATGCTATATATCTGAACGTTTTATTGAACTCATACCTGTCTGATTTATACAGCTCGTTGGTAAAAATTTCTTTGAATTCAGGGTTGCAGCCTTTGATCATATAGAAGGGAACAAATTGCGGTTCTTTCTCCTTAATCGTCTGCAGCATGGGTTCCAGGTCTTCAAGACCGGTAATCTTACTAACGTCGAAACCGTATTTATCACAGATATCTTTCCTGAAGAAAATGCCGTTGCTCTGGCCAAGATCCTTGTTTACGCCAATACCATAGATCTCTCCCTTTACTGTAGCGGCTGTCAGATAAAGCGGATTTATTACGGACTTAATACCCTGACCATACTTCTCAAGCAGCTGGGACAAAGGCTGGTACGCATTTTTAGGTATATTTTGAAAATATCCGTTTTCTGACGAGGTAAATATCAAGTCAACCTGCTCCCCGGACTGTAAAAGTATGGGGTATTTCTGTCCCCAGACAGACCAGTCGACAGGCAAGAGCTTCAGTGAGCAATTTAGCTTGTCTTTCAGGTATTTGTCCATTTCAGCCTGAATAACAGGAAGTTCCTTTTTTGTAGAACCGGGATAATAGAAGTTAAGTTCTACAAAATCTTTAGTTGGGCTTTCCTCTACTGTACTTGCTGCCTGAGTACCCGCAGGAGCATTTGTTGTCGCTGCCTCCTGTCCGGTTGCAGGTTTTGAGCAACCCGCCATAGTTGCCGTGATGACAAATATCACCACGAACATCAGAGATAGAATCTTTGCAGTTCTTTTCATAGCCATCCTCCTTGTTATATTATGGTATTCAACCCTTGCGGGTATCACCCTTTTACAGACCCAACCGTAAGGCCTTTGATAAAGTATTTCTGAAAAAACGGATAGGCGAAAATTATTGGTCCGATACCTACTACAACCATTGCCATTCGTACCGTCTCGGATGGGATATCCTGCTCGAAAAATGCCCCTTGATTCATGGCTTCAATATTATTTCTGAGGTACTGGATTGTCATCAGGGCGCGTTGCATGGAGTATTGAAGGTTGTATAGCTTTTCCGTGTCTATATACATCATGCAGTGGAAAAAGTCATTCCAGTAATAAACCGTAGAGAAAAGCGCTACAGTAGCAATTATAGGTTTTGACAGCGGCAAGACCAGTTTAAAAAATATCAGACTTTCCGTTGCTCCGTCAATTTTTGCTGATTCTATTATTTCAAAGGGTATATTCTGCTGATAAAATGTTCTCATAATGAATATGTGGAAGCCGCCTGCCAGTCCGGGAAGAATCATGGCAATAAGGGTGTTTTTAATGCCTAGCATACGGACATATACGTAATACGTCGGTGCAAGGCCGCCTGAAAACAAAAGAGTTATTAATATATAATTTGAAAACAGCTTCTTAAACGGAAAATCTTTTCTTGACAAGGGGTATGCGTATAGTGAATTTATCAGAACATTCAGAGTTACGCCGATTATAACAACAAGTATGGTAACTCCATATGCCCTTAATACAAAATCAAAATCTTTAAATAAGAATTCATAGGCTTTTAGAGTAACAGCCTGCGGTATAAATTTATAACCATTGGCAAAAAGCGAGTTCTCTTCAGTTATTGAAACCGAAACCAATAGTATAAACGGTATTATGCATGCAATGCTAAATATTGAAAAAATCATGTTAAAGATAATATTTGGCGTACTTGATATGGCATTAATCTGAAATTTTCTTTTCATCATTATCCTCCTAAAATAGGGAAAGCAGCACGGATGTTTAATGGTATTAAAACAGAGCTTTACTTTCGTCAATCCTTCTTACAATCAGATTGGTTATATAGACGGTCGCAAATCCGACAACCGATTGATAAAGCCCGGCTGCTGAAGACATCGAGATATCGCCTACATGTAAAAGAGCTCTATATACGTATGTGTCTATAACATCGGTTACCGGGTAAAGCGCCGGGGAATCCAAAGGAACCTGGAAAAACATATTGAAGTTACCCTTGAAAATATTTCCGAGATTTAGTAGTGTCAGAACAATCATAACCGGGAAAAGCATCGGTATCGTGATTGACTTTATCTGATCCCATTTGGAAGCGCCGTCTACATAAGCCGCTTCATACATTTCACTGTCAATTGCAGCAATGGATGCAAGATATATTACACTATTCATCCCTGAATGAACCCAGAAGTTAACTATCGGCATTATCAAAATCCAATAGTTGGGATTTGAGTACCATAGGATACTATCTATTCCGAGTGCTTTCAAAACGGTCTTATTTATATAACCATAGTCCGGGTTAAGAAATGCGTACACTATATATCCAATAACCACAAAAGACATGAAGTATGGTAGTATAATTATCGTTTGATAGATCTTTGACATTACTCTGTTCTTAATTTCATTCAAAATAATTGCTATTGTTATGGAAATAAGTAATCCTACAAATATGAAGACCATGTTGAATAGCAAAGTATTCCTGGTTATTCTGAATGCATCCTCGGTAGAGAATAAAAATTTGAAATTCTTAAATCCGACAAATGGACTTTTTAATATTCCAAGAGAATAGTCAAGCCGCTTAAATGCTATCACCACTCCGAACATCGGTAGGTAGCTATTAATGAATACTACAATAAAACCTGGTATCATTAAAAACAATAGAGCTTTGTATCTCTTTATATTTCCAAAAAGAGCCGACTTCCCCAGCATTAGTAGTTCTCCCCTTCGTTATTTAGTAAATACTATTGCAAAAAAGGTTACATAATAAGGCCAATTTGCATTTTTATAATAGCAGGAAGCACTCTTGTTTAGAATTAAAAAAACTATAATATTGTTCAAAATCCTATTTAGTATTATTTGAGGGGGTAAAGTCGGGGTTTATGAAATCTCCCAGATCAATACTATGATTATAAATAAATTTATCAAACTGTAAATTCAGCCGGTCGCTTTCGGCTGAAAGGGCACTTTCGGTTGGTACGGAGCCGTTGAATATGGACAGGTAAAGATTACTCCTGTTGCATTCATCAATATCCAGGGGCGTTCCAGGATAAACTGTCTCCGCTTTTGATGGTAAAAATTCATCCCAATTTTTTATTACCGGAAAGAGTTCACGATTATCCGTTATACCTTTAAAAGTAGGAATAAAGCTTCCGCTTTTGAACATTCCTTCATTATATTCCTGAGAATAAAGGTATTTCCAGAAAGTCAGTGCTTTATCAAGGTATTTGGTCTTTCTATTAACCGCCTGCCAGCCTGTCGGCGTTATGGAAACAAAACCTCTGTCCTTCGAATTAATGTCTGTAACGGGAGGCATGGCAACAGCCCATTCGCAATTTACGGGAAATAGTTCTTTTAATAAAACCGGCTGCCAGTTTTCCGCATACATCATGCCGATGTTGCCTTCCGCAAATTGTACCAGGGCCAAATCTTCTTTCATTACGGTCTCCCCGGGAAAGAGCGAACCATCCTCCTTCATTGTCTTCATTGCGTTAAGCCATGGAGCGTAATTTGTAAAATTATATTTTCCGCTTTTGAAATCAAAATAATATATACCGCTATATGAATTTACTGCTTCCATCGGATATACAAGACCGCTCCAAACATCATTCATGGCTAGGGCAAAACCGTATTTCCTGTCGCCTTTCCCAGCCTCTGTGATCTTCTTTGCGTCCAGTACCATTTCATCGATCGTTGAAGGCGGTTTCAATGGATCAAGTCCTGATCTTCTAAAAAGATCCTTGTTGTAAATAAGCCGGTATGTGACCTGTCCTGACGGTACAGAGTAAAAGAATCCTTTAAATTTCGGATTTAAAGCATAATCCCTTACCCATTCGGGAAAATTGTCAAAAAAATCATCTTCAATCGACGATTTGAAATCATATAACCAATTCTTATATATATAACTGAAAAGCCATTCGCTTCTAGCTTCAAATACATCCGGTCCTTCACCTGATGAAAGGAGCATATTAAGGGTTTCGCTATAGCTAGCGCGGGGTATTTTCAGCAATTCAACCTGTATTCCGTCTGTATTCTCCTCATTGTATTTTTGGAGCGCGTTTTCTACGGACAAAGTCAGGGGTATTGACCATTGAGCATATTGCAGCTTTACTAATTCGTTGTTCTCTCTGCTAACTAATGACGTTTCTATGTTCTTGGCACTCTTTACCGGATTTGAACTTAAACAAGCGGTCATATTTAACGAACAAAAAAATATCAATAAAAACAAACCCGTCCTTCGAAGTGATCCCACGTTTTCCCCCCATTCTTCCAAAAAGGTTTACATATTTGACAGGGATAAGCTGTTGCAGATGTTAAGGTTTAATACTATAATAATCGTAAAACCCGCAAGAATCAATGGTTTTAATGCCTAAGATTACTTCCATAAACTGCCGCACAGGTACGCATATGCTTACAAGATTTTTTGTGAAACGTTTGTTTAACAGGATGATCTACAATATTTCCATCAAAAACCGACTGTTGATTTACTTTATATCAATGGTCATTTTGCCTGCCACCGTAATATGTTATACCGTTTATAACAAGTCAACCGACATAATAACCCAAAGATTGAATTCTTCTATTAAAAGTGATTTTCAGATGATTGAGTCGGATATTCTACTAAAACTTAACAACATATATGATTTGACCAAAAATATTTACCTGAACTACGACGTTATCAAAATACTTTCCTTCGATCACCCCACGAGCCAGACAGAGATTGTCAGTGAAATGAATACACTTGACAAGGTGCTTGAAAGCAATCAGGTGCAAAATCTCGGCAGCAATATTATTATACCGAAATTGTATATTTTCAACAGACCGGAGTATTTATTATACAGCTTTACCGACAAGGTATCCGATGCGGGTCTTTTGGAACGAGAAAAATGGTATCTTAATATGCCTGCCGAGCAAAAATTCAAAATCGTCGGCTTGAATCAGCTTACGGTATCATCTGTGAAAATTGATACCATAATGATAGCAAAGAGGCTGTTTGGTCTAAGTAATCCAAATATACCTTACGCAGGAGTTTTGACGATAAATGTCGGCATCGATGAATACAACAGTATTTTAAGCAGTTTCAAGCCTTCTCCAAGCAGTACTGTTTTTGTTCTTGACGAAAACTTAAATATCATACTGAGTCCCCAAAAAGAACTGTTGAGAAGGGATATGTCAAATGAACCTTATATATCCGAAATCAAAAAGAGCCGGGATGGAGGCTATAATTCGTTTATTCAAAAAAATAACGGACAGGAGTTTCTAATTTCTTCCAAAAAGATAGACGAAATCAACTGGACTATTGTATCTCTGTCGCCAATTCACGAGTTGAACAGGGAACTATCCGATTTAAACCGGAATATGATTATTGTTATAATAATCTGTGCAATAGCAGCTTTTGGGATGGTATTATATCTTGCGGATAATATATCGTATCCCATCCGCAAGCTGGCAAAATCCATGTCGACCGTTCAAAACGGCAATTTTGAAATAAACATAGAGTATAGGAGAAACGATGAATTCCGTTACCTGGTTACTATTTATAAGGAAATGGTTTCCCGTATCAAGGAGTTAATCGAAAAGCTTTACCTTAGCGAAGTAAGGAAAAAGGAGGCTGAATTAAAATCGCTTCAAGCCCAGATTAATCCTCATTTTCTTTACAACACCCTGGATTCGATAAATTGGATGGCTATGCGAAATAACGTACCGGAAATCAGTACGATGGTTACCTCGTTATCGGATTTCTTCCGGTATAGTCTCAGTAAGGGACGTGATATAATCACGATAGAAGATGAAATCAAACAAGTCCAGAGCTATCTTGTAATCCAAAGTATCCGGTTCAAGGATAAACTGGAGTATAACATAGACGTACCGGATGAAATAAAGGAATACAGTATAGTAAAGCTTGTCCTTCAACCTATTGTTGAAAATTCAATTATACATGGTATTGAGAAAAGAAAAGGCAAAGGGAGAATTGAAATCTCCGGATCCAAAACAGGGGAGGTAATAGAGATAGCGGTTACCGACAATGGAGTTGGGGCCGATATCGATGACTTAAATCGCGTACTTAACGATAGTGAAAATTCCAATAAATCTTACGGAATTAGAAATGTCAACGAAAGGATAATGTACACTTTCGGAGAAGAATTCGGGCTTAAATTTGAAAGCAATGAGCAGGGCGGGGTGAAAGTAACAATTAAAATTCCTGCGATATCCAAATCCAAGGAGGTTCCCAATGCTTCGAATAGTAATAGCTGATGACGAGTTTATCGTGAGAGATAGTTTACGCACAGTAATCCCGTGGGATAAGATGGGTATCGAAGTAGTAGGAGAAGCCGAGGATGGCCAGGAGGCTTTCGATTTGTGCAAAAATCTTAATCCTGACATCCTGCTTACTGATATACGCATGCCTTTTTATAATGGTCTGGAAGTGGCCACTATGTTGAAACAGCAAGGCATAAAAACCAAAACAATAATAATCAGCGGAGTTCAGGATTTTAATTATGCTAAGACAGCATTAACTGTTAACGCAGCCGCCTATATACTAAAACCGGTAAAAATTGATGAGCTGACTGAAGCTGTAAACCGGGTTGCTGCCGAAATAAATATGGAAAAGGAAAATGAGGAAAGGCTGTTTAAAATAAAGAGTCAATTAAAAGAAAATGCATCGGTTCTCCGCGAAAAATTCCTAAGGACGCTCGTTTATGGAGTCTTCATTGAAGAGAAGGATCTATGGGAAAATGTAGAAAACTTCTCGATACCTTTTGTAGAAAACGAAAAGCTTCAGGTAGCAATACTAGAAATTGCCGATTACTATTCAGTAGTTGAAAACTATAAAAAAGAAAACGGTCAGCTTTTAACATTTGCAGTTTTCAACATCATTGAAGGAATTATATCGTCCAACCAGGCCGGCGTTTGTTTCATAAATGATGAGAATGAATTTGTATTGGTTTTGAATGGGAAAGCTTTGTCAGATAATAATTACGAATCATACTGCAAAAATATAATCAGAAGTTTAAACAGTATTCTGAAGGTTTCAGCTTCTATAGGTATTGGATCCCCCAAAAGCAGCCCCATGGTTATAAGCGATTCCTATAATGAAGCAGCTATGGCCTTGCAATATAGATTCTTTACGGGGAAGAATACAGTTATTAATATACAGGACGTCGAACAGTATAAGGAGACCTCTGAATATCCAAACCTGCATGATGCGGAAAGCCAGCTTATCAGTTTTATTAAACAGGGCGAAAGCGCCTCCGTTTCCGAAACTATAAGTAATATATTCAGTAGTTTCGAATCTGGTAAAAAGCCCTCTGTGGAATATATCAAGAGAGTTTGCGTAGAGCTCGTGTCAATAGTGTCCAGAGTCTTGTACGAGTTGGGTGAAAATATGGATAATATCGCCGGAACCCGTCCGGTGATTTTTGAGACAATTTCAAGGATACAGGAATTTACAGCACTTAAGGCATATATCTCCGGTCTGTTTATAGAGATTTCCGATTATTTCTTTACTAAATATAAGCAAAAAAATGTAAAAATAATCAACAGGATAAAGGAAATTATAAGGCATCAATATAACAAGGAATTGAGTGTCACAGATATAGCGAATGAGGTCTATTTGTCACCGAATTACATCAGCCTGATCTTTAAGCAGGAGACAGGGATTACTATTACGGAACATATAACCAGCGTTAGAATGGAAGCGGCAAAGGAGTTATTGAGTACTACCGATTTTAAAATTTTTGAAATTGCAGAAATGGTAGGATACGAGAACCCTCATTATTTTAGTACGGTTTTTAAAAAATTTACAGGTATTCACCCGCAAAATTTCCGGACTTTAAAGAATGAAAGCTGAAATCAGGCAGTGCAACTGCCCGTTCATCCTACGGCAGGTTTGCATATACCTGCTCAGCCGTGAAAAAGCCGTCCTTTATTACCGTATCATCAATATTACTCTTCGTAACGAGCTGCGGCTGATAAATCCTGCAGCGGATATTATTTTCCCCGTCTGACATGACTTCATATGGGCCTATGTCTTCGTCGGCGGCCATTTTCACGGCAATTTCGGCCGCTCCTTCCGCAAGGATATTGATAGGCTTGTAAACCGTCGAGCCCTGTGTCCCTTCAACTATTCTCCGGCAGGCGCCCAGTTCCGCGTCCTGCCCTGTAACAAACACCTTCCCCGCAAGCCTGTTTTCGCTCAAAGCGGTAATCGCACCTTCCGCGATCTGATCATTCGCCGCAATGATCGCATCTATCTTCTGACCGCTGTTTAGGATCTTACTTACATAGTCATATGAGACCTCGTCACGCCAGGCGTTTATCCACGCCTCTCCGACGATATTTATATCGCCTTTTTCAATAAACGGCTGAAGGACGCTATAATATCCGTCGTTCAGCATGAAGGAATTGTCGTCCCTTTGCGAGCCGTTCAGAATCAGGTAATTTCCTTCAGGTATTTGTTCCGTGGCGGATTTACCCATCATATAGCCTACTTCGGAGTTATCAAAAGATATGTAAAAGTCAACGCCGGCGTCCTTTACCATGCGGTCATATGCAATCACCTTCACGTTATGACTATGTGCATATTTGACAAGATCCTTCAGGCTGTCTTTATCGTAAGCGACGATTACGAGCACCTTGACCCCCTGGTTGATCATTTCCATACCGATCTCTTTTTGGCGATCGCTATCCTCATATGCATCCTTCACAATGACCTGGGCGCCAAGATTCTCCGCCTTCGCAACAAATATATCGCGGTCTCGCAGCCATCTTTCCACCGTCATCGTTTCGTAGATGAAACCTATTTTCAGCACATTATCTTCATTGCCAAAGGTCTTGTCCGACCCGCATCCGTATGAAAACATAAAAAGCACGGCCAGTGACACTACAACTATCTTCTTCATAGCAACCCTCCCCCTGGATGTTTTAGAGGTAATCCGCACCATTGGCGCTAAACATCCTCCCTTGGATGTTTTAGATGAAATCCACGCCATTGGCGCTAAACATCCTCCCTTGGATGCTTTAGATGAAATCCGCCATTGGCGCTAAACATCCTCCCTTGGATGTTTTAGATGAAATCCGCGCCGTCGGCGCTAAACATCCTCCAATGGATGTTTTAGAGGTAACCCGCGCCGTCGGCGCTAAACACCCTCCAATGGATGCTTTAGAGGTAATCCGAGCCATTGGTGCTAAACATCCTCCCTAGATCTGTTTTTGATAGGTTGACGGGGATATCCCCTCATGCTTTTTGAATAATTTACTGAAATAATTGGGATCGCAGTACCCCGACATGTAACAGATTTCTTTGATGGAATACTTGCTTTCCTTCATCAGCTTTTTCGCGTTTTCAATCCGGACCGACGTTAACCTTTCGATGAAATTTTCACCTGTTTCGTTCTTGTACAGCCGGCTTAAATACTGGGGGCTGATATACAGTTCCTTGGAAATGTCATCCAGATTCAAATCCTGATTGAACCTTTCACTTATCAGCGTATTGGTCTTTTCAACGATCTTCCCGATATTGCATTTCTTCCCGGCATTTATTGAGCCGGCTATATGCCTTATCTCCTCTGTACATATCTGCTTAAACTCTTCCCCGGACTTGCAGCATAAAATATTATTAAAATAATAACCGGGTTCGATACCATCGTTGATTCCGTTTTCCGTCGCAATCTGGCGGGCAGCCGCCATCATTTCTATAATTCTATAATGAAGGTTCTCATGTTCAAAAAAGTTAGGATATTTCCGGAAGATATCGGACAAAACCGTCAGGCATTTCTGCACGTCGCCGTTTTCGAGACCAGTTATCAATTTATGTTCCTGCGTCACAAATTCAAACCCCACATTGTATATGTCGGGGGCGATATCGTCTATATGTACTATACTGCCGCTTTCATTGCAATTGAGCGCCTTTAGCGCTTCCTGATAAGATATCATTATATCCTGATCATTGTGGATTCTGCCTATCCCAACCTTGAATCCGATATCATATTTTTCCCCCAATAAATGCATGATGTCTTCTATGCAAGTTATAGCCTGCACTCTCTGCTGATACAGATCTTCAACGCTTTGGGCGACATAAACTATAACCCTGTCCAGCATCACCGGACCTACTATGCACTTGCATCTGCATTTTAAATTGTCCTTAAAAAGGGTATAAATTTCCTGATTGTCAAGGCTATCCACCAATTGCGCTTCGTAACTGCCGCTTCCGCCTTTTTTATCGAACATCAGCATGAAAATGAAGCCAGTCTCGCCGTCTATACCAAAAAATTCTTTTTTGTACTTGATGATGTCGGTTTTTCGTACCTGAGTAAAGAGCAATGAATAAATGAAGCTATGCTCTACTGCAGAGAGCATCTTTTCGATTCTCTCCTTCGCCTCGAGCTCCCAGCTGTATTTTCGCCTTTCGGCATCCAGCTGGGCTGTTATCCTTCGTAAAGTATCCACCAGCCTTTCCTTCTTCACCGGTTTTATCAGATATTCACTGACTCCCAGTTCAACAGCCTGTTTCGCGTATTCAAAAAATTCGTAAACAGATACTATAACTATTTTTACATTGTTATGGACCTTCTTTATTTCCTTAACTGCATCAAGGCCGTTTATGCCCGGCATCTTGATATCCGTCAATATGATATCAGGTTTTATAGTCAACGTTTTTTCTATCGCTTCTCTTCCCGATCTTGCAGTCTCGATAATCCTTATGTCGCTGAATTCGTTTTCTACTATATGCCGTACGGATTCAATCATTATCTGCTCATCATCACACACCATAAGGCTATACACAAGAATCACCACCCTTTTCCATCTGTATGCTCGTTAGCAATATCCAATCGGCTTTAGACCGGTATCTTCAAAACTATCTTTGTGCCTTTACCCGGAGCGCTCTTCACTTCTATCACATCTTCGCAATTGAAAAACAGCTTCAGCCTCTGCACCACATTGTATATTCCTATCCCTGTCATATGCCCGGATATTTCGCTTTCAAACTTGTCACACTTCAATATCTTCTGCCTTGTTTCCTCGCTCATTCCGACTCCATTGTCCTGAACGCTCATTCTGACCACCGTATCACATTTGTCAAGAGAGATATTGATCACGCCTCCTCTCTCCATGTTCCCTATACCATGAATCGTGGCATTTTCCACCAGAGGCTGAATAATCAGAGGCGGAACGTCAATATCAAGCAAGCTTAGGTCAATACTGTATTCAAATTTCATAATGTCTCCGAACCGTACGAAAAACAGTTCCTCATATGCTCTTACTGTATCGAGCTCGTCTTTGATCCTGACTTTTCTGTCCAGGCTTTTAACGTTGTATCTGAATATCTTTGCCATATTGTCAAGAAAGTCCGACGTCCTGTCAGCTCCTTCGATCATCGCAAGCTGGACTCCGGCATTGAGCGTATTGAAAAGAAAATGCGGATTGATCTGCATTTGCAGCGCCTTCATCTCCGCATCTGCGAGCAAGGACTGTATCCTCAAATTTTCTATCTGCTGTTCAAAAAGCTGTGATTCGGTGTCGGCCTTGCTGTGCAGCTCGCTGATGTAATTCCTGATGCTGTGCTTCATCGTGTTAAACGCGTTTGCCATTATGCTGAGCTCGTCCTGTGAATACACTTCGACATCTTCCGCGTCGAAATTGCCCTTGGACATTTCCTCAGCTGAATGTGCAAGCTTTATTATGGGTTTTGTCATATTGTAGGTCAGGTATGAAATCACAAGTATGTTCAGCAATATTACGGATATTATGAGGATCAGATTCGTCGTCCGCAGTTTGTTAAGATTCTCCGACATGCCAAGATATTGATTAGTATTAATATTTAAAATATTAAGATTCAGGCGATCGGTATATGTCCGGATATATCCTGTTATCCGGTTGGCCTCGGCATACCTGGCAATATACTCATCCGCGTTGCCCACTCTTTTAGCCTCTACGGCTGCTTCCGTTTCATTGAAATACGAAACGACCATGTATGCGATATCCCGGTAAATCAGATCGTTCTGGCTATATACCCCGTACGTTTCATCAAACATGCTCCGCGTCTTTTCGCTGAAAATATCCTTATATCTGTAATAATTAAGCAAACTGTCCGAATCGGTGGTAACAAGGTAATCCGTAAGGTTGGTATTCACGTTATTCATATTACTGAGAAATTCTTCGATTTCTACATTAGCGGCAAACATATCATCCATCTTTTCTATTATATTGCTTGAAAGGCCCAGAATAAATATGCTCGCAGCACTGGCCAGAATCATGGTCAGAACAAAGATCGCAATAATCCTGGACTTTATGCTTTTGAACATTCTATTCCAAAATTTTTTCATAATATGTTTACCTGTTCATTTATTTTTGATCGATATTTATGGCTGTGTATATATCTGAAGCGATGTTTAAATAGCTCGACTGAAACGAATCTCCGACACTGCCGCATAACACTTCTACGCTCTTGTAGCCAGCGTTATACCCATTCCTGTCCAGTACCCCGAATATGATCTCTTTTTTGATATAATGCCTGATCTCATCCGTGATACCCGTACCAACTATGGCGACTTTTCCCACCAGGTTGCGTTCCACAATTACGTGCGCCGCTGCTGCCGTATCCTTGGCGTTTGTGCAGAATATCACATCTACGTCGGGATGCTCAGTTAATATGTTTCTTGTCAGATCCTCCGCTCCAAGCAAATCGTTGTCTCTGTACAACGTGCATAGCAGGTTTATTTTCTGCTCGCTTTGGATTATGCTTGTTATGCCGCTCATCATGATATCGCTCTGTGACATTACAGTCTTATCGGTTTCACTCTGGCCCGCATCCGATAAAATCACCGCCAGATTGATAGGCGAATCCTTGTCCGCTGCTTGAGATATAAGCTTTGCCGCTTTTACTCCAAAATCATAAAAATTGTTTCCTACATACGTAAGCCGGTTACTGTCGACAGATTCGACTATACCTACTACTATGTGGATGCCTGACTTGGCCGCGCTGTTGATTGCATCCGAATATTCGGCCGAGTTCTCACCGTTTACAATGATGCCGTCAACTCTGGATTTGTTTGCAATATTTACATACTCTACTGCTTTATCAAAGCTGTCCGGGTCGGATATCGGATTGTATTCGATTGCGGCGTTATGCACTTTTCCGGCTTCGAATACGCCTTCTTTGAAGTTCTGCCAATATTCGTCGTCTCCGGAATCTATTATCAACGAGAAATGATATTTCGGATTTACGCCGAACACATTTGTGGTGTTTCCGTCATAGACTTTATTAACCATATTGAAGTAATATACAGCCATTGCAGCCGATGTAACCACAATGGCAAACAGAAGGGCCAATGATATTCTGTACAGACATTTCATTTTGTTACCACCTCTAGAAGGGGCTGCCAGCCTGTTTGTAATCTTTATCCATTATACCATAAATGGGGTGTAAAA
>JAEYOM010000118.1 GCA_023411715.1 Bacillota bacterium
GTAAGCACCAGCCCTGCGTGGCGGGATGTCCAGTCAATGTGCGCATACCGGAATTTCTTAATAAGGTTGTTGAAGGCGACTTTGAAGCCGCTTACCGCGTTCTGCTTTCTACCAACTGCCTGCCTGCTATCAGTGGGCGTGTCTGCCCGCAGGAGACCCAGTGTGAGGCCAAGTGCGTGCGCGGCATAAAAGGCGAGCCGGTCGGAATCGGCCGCATAGAGCGCTTTGTTGCCGACTATGCGCGTGAACATAATATTTCGGTAGGCGAAAAGCCTGCGCCCAACGGACATAAAGTGGCAATTGTCGGCTCCGGCCCCGCCGGACTTGCCTGTGCGGGCGACCTTGTCGCAAAGGGCTACGATGTTACCATTTTTGAGGCGCTGCACGTTGCAGGTGGCGTTCTCTCTTATGGCATTCCTGAATTCCGTCTGCCCAAGGCGATTGTTAAAAAGGAAGTAGATAACCTGCTTGAGCTTGGCGTCACCCTCAAAACCGACTATATTGTCGGGCGGACCATCTCGGTTGACGAGCTTTTTGAAGAAGAAGGCTTTGAAGCGGTGTTTATCGGCTCGGGCGCAGGTCTCCCTAGCTTTATGAACATTCCGGGTGAGAACCTTTTAGGTGTGTATTCCGCCAATGAATACCTTACCCGTACCAATTTGATGAAAGCGTATCTTGACGACCACATGACCCCCATCTTCCGTGGCAATTCTGTTGCCGTTGTTGGCGGCGGTAATGTGGCAATGGATGCTGCCCGTTGCGCAAAGCGTCTGGGTGCAGAAAATGTCTACATTGTATATCGCCGCAGCATGGAAGAGCTACCCGCTCGTGCTGAGGAAGTACATCACGCCATGGAAGAGGGCATCATCTTCAAGCTTTTGAACAATCCTGTTCAGATTCTCGGCGACGAGAAGGGCCAGGTTAAGGGTATTGAATGCGTTGAAATGACGCTGGGCGAGCCCGATGCCTCCGGCCGCCGCCGTCCGATAGAAAAGCCCGGCTCCAACTTTGTTATTGATGTCGACACCGTCATTATGTCGATCGGCACCTCACCCAACCCGCTGATTAAAAATACCACCCCGGGTATTGAGGTTGACCGCAAAGGCTGCCTTGTTTGCACTGAAGATATGGCGACCACCCGTGCGGGCGGTTTCGCCGGCGGTGACGCCGTTACCGGTGCTGCCACGGTTATTCTTGCGATGGGTGCAGGCAAAATTGCCGCTGAGTCCATTGATAAGTACATCATGGGGAAGTAAGCCGTTACAACAAAAGAATAAAAGCCGCGGAGCCTATGGTTTTGCGGCTTTTTCTTACAGAGGTGGTGACAGCATGATAAAGCGCCGCAGATTGTTTTGCCAGCTCTCGCCGGCGGCGTACCGCATCTCGGTATTAAAGGGCTGTGTACTGCGTCGCGCAGGCGATTGGCTTTCGGGCGTGCGGTTTGCCGCAGACCGGCAGCAGCAGCCGCTGCCATTGGTGGTTTACCGGCACAATTCGCTCATACGGCGCACACTGGGCGATGTCGACCCGCAGCTGCAGCAAAACAAAGCGGTCAATCTTGCGATTGCCGCGCCAAAGGTGTCGCATGTGCTGATAAGGCCGGGCGAGACCTTTTCGTTCTGGCAGCTGGTCGGGCGCTGTACCGCCAAGGCGGGCTACCGCGAGGGCATGGTGATACAAAACGGTGAGGTGGAGCGTGGCATCGGCGGGGGGCTTTGCCAGTTTACCAACCTTTTGCACTGGATGGTGCTGCACGCGCCGCTGACCATCACCGAGCATCACCACCACGACGGGCGGGATTTATTTCCCGATTTCGGCAGGCAGGTGCCGTTTGGAACGGGAACGTCAATTTTTTATAATTATATTGATTACCGCTTTAAAAACAACAGCGTGATAACCTTTCAGCTTGTGGCATACGTCACCGATACCCACCTTTGCGGAGAATTGCGCGCCGACCGGCTGCCGCAGCTGAAATACCACATAGAACTGCGTGACGAAGCCTTTGTACAGAAGGACGACGGTATCTACCGTGTTGGCAGGCTTTATCGCAATGCGATTGACCGCGTTACCGGCAATACCGTCAGCAGCACACTGATAAAAGAAAACCATGCGCGCATCGCTTACCCGATCGATGCGGCAATGGTGGTTGAAGCACCGGGTTAAATATGGTAAAATGAACTCATAGGCATATATTCAGACGCGAAATGCCTTTACGCCAAACAGAATCATTTGTTTTGGCATTGGCAATGTGACAAAGGCTCAAGCGCCGTGTGCACTGCCTACCACTAAGCGCAATGCGCTTGTGGAATAAGATGAGAAAAGAGGCGCAAGACAATGAAAATCACCTGGCACGGACATTCCTGCTTTAAAGTTGAAACCCATAACGGATCGGTAGTATTTGACCCGTACGAAGACGGACGCGTACCGGGCTATGCATTGCTGCCGCGGGATCTTTCTGCGGATGTCTTGTTATGCAGCCATCAGCATGGCGATCATAACGCTGCGCATCTGGTTAGCGTTAGTGGTGCTCCGGTCGGCATTACTGTTGACAAACTGCAAACTTATCATGACGATGAGGCGGGGGCAAAACGTGGGGAAAACATCATACACATCGTCAACGCAGAGGGGATGCGGCTGGCGCATATGGGTGATCTTGGCTGTATGCCAACCGAGGCGCAGATTGCTGCCCTTAAGGGTGTGGATGTGATTTTGGTTCCTGTCGGCGGATTTTACACCATTGACGCGGCACAGGCCAAGGCGCTTGTCGATGCTGTTGGCGCACGCGTTGTGGTGCCGATGCACTATCGCACCGAGCAGTTTGGTTACCCGGTTATCGGTGAGCTTAACGCCTTTACCGATCTGTGCAGCGATGTGGTGTATTACAAGGGGAACAGCTTCACAGTTACGGCGCAGACTTCTTCGCAAACGGCGGTATTAAAATACTGTCCGTAAAAGTTGTTATAAAATAGCTAAAAAGCGCTGTCGGAAACCCGACGAGCGCTTTTAATATGAATGCGTCATGCTAAGTAAAGTAATACTGCCGCTAAGGAATGCACTGGGAAATATCATGTGGTGGTGAGAACATCGAACAATCCCTCAGATTATTGAACGTGCGCCCCGGGCTTATGTGCTTAGATACGTCTATTTTGATAGAGCTCTTTTAAAAAAAGGCGCCATGCCCGGATCTCAGGGCATGGTGCCTTTAGTCGTTAAGTCTATTTTGGTACCTTAATCTTATTTAAGTAATTGGTTGTTTCCTTTGCAACAACACCCGAAAGCGCCAGGAGTGCCACCAGGTTCGGGAAGGCCATGAGGCCGTTGAAGATATCTGCGATGTTCCAAACGGCGGCGACAGTCATGTAGGGGCCGATAAACACGGCGAGTATATACAGGTAACGATAAATAAGTACCGCCTTCTGGTTGCCGTTTGTAAAATATTCAAGACAGCGTTCGCTGTAGTAATCCCAACCGAGGATGGTGGTGAACGCAAAGAAAATCAGGCAAAGCATCAGCATAAACGCCGAGAAGCGCGGGTCAAACGGCAAACCGTTCTGGAAGGCTTGCGAGGTAATTTCTACACCCTTTAAACCGATGTTCCAGGTGCCAGTAACGACAATGCACAACCCAGTAATGGTGCAGATGATAATGGTGTCGATAAAAGTACCGGTCATCGATACAAGGCCCTGACGTACCGGCTCTTTTGTCTGAGCAGCTGCGGCAGCGATAGGCGCTGAGCCCAGGCCCGCCTCGTTTGAAAAGATGCCGCGTGCAATGCCCTTTTGCATGGCGATGGTGATACTGCCGACCACACCTCCGGTGACTGCCTGTGGATTAAACGCGCCGGTTATAATGAGGCTTAAAGCATGCGGAATCTTATTCGCGTTGCAAACAAGCAGCAATAAACCAAAAAAGACGTAGATAATGGCCATAAATGGCACGACAATTTGAGCAACCAACGAAATACGCTTTAATCCACCCAAAATAACCAGTGCCGTACAGATGGTGACCAGCGCACCTGCGACAATGACCGCCCAGGAATACTGTGCGCCGAAAAGCGAAACGGTATAGCGGTTATCGGCATCAAAAAAGCCCTTAACTGCCGAGGCGATGCCGTTGACCTGTGTAAAGGTTCCTATACCAAACAGACCAACGCCCATTCCGAAAAACGCAAATAACTTAGCCATCCACTTCCATTTGCTGCCCATGCCACGCTCGATGTAATAAAACGGGCCTCCGAGCACATGCCCGTCGGGCGCAATATCGCGGTAGAGAATGGCCAGAACGCCTTCGGCATACTTTGTGGCCATGCCGAAAAACGCGGCCAGCCACATCCAGAACAACGCGCCGGGGCCGCCGGCATATATGGCGGTCGCAACGCCGACAATGTTGCCGGTACCGATTGTAGCAGACATTGCGGTGCAAAGTGCCCCAAAACTAGTGACTTCACCCTTGCCACTCTCTTCATTTTTAACCATAAAGCGTAACGCCTTGGGTAGGTGCCATACCTGCAGCAGCCCCAGCCGTGCAGTAAGATAAAAACCCGTTACCATGATGAAGGCTATCAGGGGTAGACCCCATACCAAATCATCAAACCATACAATCCACGCGTCTAATTGTGCTAACATAACTCTTTTTCTCCTTATAAAAAAATAAGCCGAAACTTTCGTTTCGACTTTCCGGAGACGTGACAATAGTGATATCCGCATTATAAAAAGATACCAAACTCTGTCCTTTTGCCTGAGAGATCGCTTGCCACAAAGCAAACTTACACCTTCGGCGCCCTTTAAGGGACTCTCCAGAGAATCTAACGGCTTCCGCCCCAGAACAAGCGTGCACATGGCGTACAACTGTATTCTAAAACGGTCAGCTTGTTTAAAATACCATATAAAAAGTGAAATTGCAAGTATAATTTTGAATTCAAGCGGCGCATTCTTTGCAAGTAAAAACTGCCAACTAATCTGTGAAACCTTTTCACCAAATATTAGTATAAGTTGATTATGTCAAGCATAGCCTTTTTCAGGGGGTGTGGACATGATCGGCCCGAGCAAACACAAAATATCCGGCGTGGCTGCGCGCCGACGCATTCCGCCGCGCAGCGAATTGGCACGGGAAGGCAAATTCCTTTTTACAACACTGTTGCAAAGCATGCTCTGCGTCATGATGATCACAGCCGCTTTTGTGACAAGCGGCATTTTTGGCATGACCGAAGTTAAAACAGCCTTTTTTGCGCTGATTACGAAAGAAACCGAGGCGGTCGAGGAGTTTTCAGTGGTGCAAAAGGTAGCA
>JAEYOM010000135.1 GCA_023411715.1 Bacillota bacterium
GTTATATCGTTTTCTATGAGTCCGATCTGCCTTTCCCGGATCAATGCCTTGTTTATTCCTGAAACGAAAGTGCCCTTTCCCACTACCGTTTCTATATAACCTTCCTTTTCGAGTTCCTCATAAGCCCTTTTGGTCGTTATGACACTTATCTTGAGCTCTTTAGCCAGGGCCCTGATGGAAGGAAGCATATCGCCAGCCCTAAGCTCCTCATTGACGACCTGATCGATGAGTTGTTCGGTTATCTGCATATATATCGGTTTATCCGAAGAATTGCTGATAATTATGTTCAAAGGCGCACTCCTTTATGTATTCCGGTTATATGCAAAATTAACGGAGATCTTCAATGAAGCCATAAGAATCAGGATAGCCGCCACCATGGATGCCAGCGTGAATACCGGGCTGTTCAGACCGGAAACAACCTCGGTTATAATATTTGGTATCACTATTGCAATTATTATGGCGATAAACATAAACCACCTGGTCTTCTGGTAGCCAAGCTTGTAATATACAGGAAGCGTGACGCCGAAAAACAAACCGAAAATGAGGAATAGGACGCCGGTTTGCTCATAGTTTATAATATCCTGAAGGGCCGGCTGCTGTTTTCCGATAGCCGGAACAGCCGCTTTTACAAGCAAAAGAATGGCCAGACATATCAGGAATGTGATTGCAGTAAAAGCATAACGTGCTTCAACTATTTTCTTCCTTGATACGGGAAATGCGGGAATGAATATATGCTCATTATACTTGTAATCATAAGCGGCCAGGTACGAAAAAAGCAGATATACGACGAAGATGAAGAAAAAATCTGTCGAGTAGTTTTCGGATATGAGAGACCCTTTCATCATCGTCGGAATAATGATGAAAAAGTAAAACAAACTAAAATACAGGGCCCTTGTATTCTTAATAATACTCCAGTCCTTATACAGCAAGGCTTGCATGTTTATTCCCCCTTACATAATGAACCATTATATCTTCCAGTGAAGCTTTCTCGAGAACCGTGCCTTTGATGGGATTTCTCAAAAACCATTCCCTGCCGTCTACAAGTGCGGAAAACCCGACTTCCGAATTCATGATCCCTCTGACTTTTTCGGAGCGGGCTACATTCTCGCGCTGATCTCTTCCGCCTTTTAAGATTGCGAATCTGGACAGGACGGAGTCTTTATCTTCCGAAAAAATAATTGAGCCGTTGTTTATAAATGTAACGTAATCCGCAATATTATCAAGGTCTGATGTAATATGGGTGGAAAAAAGTATAGTTTTTTCCCCGTCTGAAATTATCTGCTGGAATATGTCCATCAACTCGCTCCGGAATACCGGGTCGAGGCCCGAGGTGGGTTCGTCGAGCAACAAAAGCTCGGCATTGTGGCTTAGTGCGCATGCAAGCATATATTTGACCTTCATGCCCTTTGAGTAGGACTCTATTTTTTGCTTCTTATCCAGTCCGAACATATGCATGTAGCGGTCGAAGGCTTTCCAGTCCCAGTTCCTGTAAAACCGCGCAATAATATTGGCCATGTCCCGGGCGCTCATAAATTCGTAAAATGCCGTTTCTCCTATAACAAACCCTATTCTTTCCTTCAGCGAGGCCGAGCTGTCGTTCAATTCTTTGCCGAAGAGCCTGATTTGTCCGCCGTCGGGCTTAAGAATGCCCAATATCATGTTTATCGTCGTAGTCTTTCCCGCGCCGTTGGGGCCTATATATCCCATAATGTAGCCCCGTTCTATATTGAATGTGACCCCGTCCAATTTGAAATTTTTATAATTTTTTACCAGCCCGGCTACCTCTAGTGCATTGTTCATGTAATCACTCCCTATTGACCATATTGAATACTATGAGTATAGTGTATATGTGCATTATATACACTATACATACTTGCGTCAATAGCGAATGGCAATAATTTTTTGCGATGATGAGACAGACCTTATGCATCCAGAGCGAACCGCGGTTCGGTCCGGAATTCCCTACCTTTCAGATAATTCAGTATTCCTGCGTTTCCTGTAAAGTCGAATTTCAAACGGCAAGCCCATAGGGCCTGCCACTTCAGCCCAAATCCCCGGTTGACGGCGTTTGTACCGTATTTTCCGTCGCCTATGACCGGGTGGCCGATAAATGCCAGGTGTGCCCTGATCTGATGGGTCCGGCCTGTGATCAGTTCTACCTCGAGCCTGCTGATATCCCGAGCTTTGCTATAGCTAAGGACTTTGTAACCCGTTATTATTTCTGCCGCGCCGGGGGTTTTCCGCTCATTTACGAATACCCGGCTCTTACTGGCGTCCTTCCAAAGATACGCGCGTAATTTCGCTTCATTTTTTTCCATTTTGCCTTTTACAAGGCACTGATAATACTTCCTGATTTCTCGGTTTTCAATTTTATCAAGAAGAATATCATGGCTCTCCCGGTTCTTAGCGATTATGACCAGCCCACCCGTATTGCGGTCCAGCCTGTGGCAAAGGGCTGGCTGGAAGCCGGTGTCTCCGGCGGGAGCTCCTTTTTGCTGCAGATAGGTGCGTACCAGATCGATAAGTGTTCCCTGTAGCTGCTCCTTGTCAGGATGTACAGGGATTCCCTGCGCCTTGTTGACGATCAATATATTTTCGTCTTCATACACGATGCCGAAACCTATCGCCCCTGATTTCCGGTGTCCCGAAGCATCGGCCGCGCCTATGCCGTCACCGGCCGCGCCTGCGCCGTCACCGTCCGCGCCTATGCCGTCACCGGCCGCAGGTATATTCCTGCCGTCCTTATGGATATTGCCGCTTTCGGATATCGCTGCTCCCCCGGTACTTTCTCTTGTCGTTCCGGCTTCCGGAGCATCCTTCAGGCCATACAGAAGTTCATCTATTATGTAGACTTCGAGCTTATCTCCGGGTGAAACCGTATAATCTCTGCCCACCCTCGTCCCGTTGACTTTTATGTCCCTTTTCCGCAGTGCCTTCTGCAGCATATTGTAGGATAAGCGGGGAAACAGGCTCTGAAGCACATTCTCTATCTTCATGTTTTTATATTTCTGAGTGATTTCTACAGACTGCATAAAATCTCCATATGATAAATTTCGTATTTCCCTCAATTATATCATAATCCGGCCGATTACCCTGCCATTCTATGGTAAGCTGCCCGCAGACATCCATTTAGGATACGGGTGTTGATACGCCGGCATTTGACTATATTTTTTCCAAAATTAGCGCTAATACATCAGTTTTGTATAAAACCAAATATTTTATATTTATTTTCATAACATTTTCTGTTACAATTATGTTACAAGCGTGGATAACCTTTGTATCTCCGGTTCGATACGCTGGTCATTGAATCCTCCATAAATCAATGAAATGGGGGAACGGGGGATTTTCCAATGGGGTGAATCCGAACCCGGGATACGGCTTGGATGCCGGATATACCGGGCAACGAGGGAAGACTCTTCTACCTAACCCGTCAACTAACCTCGCAAGTGATAAGGAGAGGAGTACATATGCGCGTATTCAGGACAACCATCGCCATGGTCCTGACTATAATGGTCACCGTGGTATTTGGTTCAACCTATGCCTTGGCGTCATCGGGCAGTCTCAAGATCGGATCTGAGGGCAGCAGCGTAGCGGCTCTCCAGAAAGATCTGGTCAAATTGGGGTATCTGTCTTCCGACCCGACAGGGTATTACGGAGATCTTACAGCGGAGGCCGTCAAAAAGGTCCAGAAGGAATATGGATACAGGGCTGACGGTATCGCAGGCGAAACGACGCTTTCATTGATCGACAGGATAATGGGAAGGGAAAAGTCTTCGGCAGGCACCTCCGAATTGTTGAAGGAGGGCGATGAGAACGGTTATGTAAAGGCTTTTCAAAGCGACCTCATAAAGCTTGGCTATATGGACGCCGAAGCTACGGGTTATTTCGGATCTGCAACCAAGGAAGCGGTTTTGAAACTGCAAAAGAAAAACGGCTGTAAGGCTGACGGTATCGCAGGAAGTTCAACGCTGGCCCTGGTCGACAAGCTTATAAACGCAAAAAATTCTGCATCGTCTCCAAAACCGAAGGTCACAGCCGTGAAGTCAGCAGCTACTGCCAAAGCGGCGATTGAAGTCTCGGCCGGCGATTCCACGGGAAAGGAACCGAAGGCCAAACAGAAGGAGACAAAATCGGCAAGCGATTATGCGCTGAAGTGGTTCGGAAAGGTCGAAGACGTATTTTCCAGGGGAGAAACTGCAACCGTACACGATATAAAGACAGGAAAGAGCTTTAAGATCAAGAGGACCTATGGGACGAATCACGCTGACTGCGAGACATTGACCAAAAATGACACCGCAATAATGAAAAAAATATACGGCGGGACCTGGAGCTGGGAGAGAAGGGCTGTCATAGTCGAAGTAGACGGGTTGAAAATAGCCGCATGCATGACCGGCTACCCACACGCCGGAAGCGACAAATATGCCGCAAACCGTACACTGAGTTCAAGAAGCGGCGGGTATGGCCGCGGCACCAATCTCGACGCGGTAAAGGGCAACAATATGAGCGGAGTTTTCGACATACATTTTATCGGCAGCCGGAATCATTACAACAACAAAGTTGATTCCAAGCATCAGGCGCTTGTCAGGGAAGCGGCGCAATGGGCGGCAAAACATTATTGAGCGGAAATGCACGTCATCAGCACGAATTAGCAAAGTAAATGCACGTCATCAGCACGAATGAACAAATGCACGTGATACAACGGGTAATATTCGAAAGGAACCGGATAGGTTCCTTTTTTATTGGGTATTTATAATGAAAAGTAAAACTGTTCTGTCCGCAGATTGCCTTTAATGCAATTTGCCTGGGTATACGGCATGAAATTACGTCTCGGTTACGTTGCGATGACTTTGAACCTGGCGGACTCGTCTCCGTCGGGAGCGGTAACATACAAAACATATCAGGCTCTGCAGGGCGAGGGAGCCAGACGGCACAGGCTGCATAAGGTCACGGAGAAAAACCTGGATAATACGCGCAGGATATTGCTTTACAACAAGGCTATGGAGATCCCTGTATACAGATTTTCGTCAAAACTCGTTCCTCTGGCGACGCATCCCGACTTGATGGATTGGGATTATACCGGCGATTTCAGCGAGCTTCTCAGGGAGATCGGTCGGGTGGTAAAGGAGAATGCTTTTCGCGTAAGCGCCCACCCCGATCATTTTACGATAATCAACTCGCCCCTGGACAAGGTCTTTGAGGATTCCCTGAGGGATCTGGATTATCACGTCAGGCTGTTCGAGGCAATGGGCCTCGAGGACTACAGATACAAGCTGGTGCTGCATGTGGGCGGCGTGTACGGCAATAAGAAGGACTCGACTGAAAGATTCTGCGAGAATTTCGTCAAGCTGCCGGACAGGATCAGGAAGAGACTGATCATTGAGAATGACGACAGATCATATAACACGTTTGAAGTCCTCGATATATGCAAAAAGCTCAGGGCGCCGATGGCATTGGACGTGCACCATCACCGATGCCTGTGCGGAGGGGAGGAGCTGGGACCGGTCCTGAATGATATTTACGATACATGGCTGGGTGAAGCCTTCCCGCCGAAGGTTCATTTCTCAAGTCCGAAAAGCGCCCGGGATTACAGAAGCCATGCGGATTACATCGATTACGCGGAATTTATGGATTTTATCAGTATCGCAGCCAGGACCGGCCGGGACGTCGACGTCATGCTGGAGGCTAAAAGTAAGGATACGGCGCTGCTGAAGCTTTCCGGGGAGCTTTCGTCCACAGATGGCATAGAATGCCTGAACCATGGCGAGTATATACTTTAAACCAAAAGGAATAAATTTAATAATAAAGCAGAAAATAATCCCAAAATAGTAATCGGATATAAAACCACCAGGGAGAAAGGAGGAAAACATATGGCCGACAAGAGGAATAAGGCGGCTTGCGGCGCGGACAAAAAAACCAAGCCATCGGCCGCCAATGACCAACTGGGCGAAAATGCAGGCGAAGGCCGCTTTCAAAAGCATGTTTCTTCAAAAGGCGGGAAAAATCACTGATCTGAAAATACGGCAGTGAGAGAATGTGCTGACAAGGAACGTTTCTGGCAAATGAAATGTTCCTTGTTTATTTAATTAGAAGCCACAAAAGCAGTGGTCAACTATGGACTGAATCAACCATGTATGGTAAAGTTTATTGGAGGGATCAGTCAAAATGAAAGACAATGTTAAAAACGACATACTTGAATTAAATGTAGAAGAGATGCCGGGGCTATCATTCGATTGTCAATGCGGCAGGCATCATTCCGTCGATATTGAAAAAATAGTCGTCGGGAACGGGATACTCGGCGAACTTATCGATACGCTGGAACCTTTTCGTGCCGGAAAGCTGCTTGTTATATCGGACACAAATACATACGGCGTTTTCGGCAAAAGGGTGGCGGAACATCTCGGTCAGGCAGGTTTTCTGCTCAAAACCTTTATTTTTGAGACCCCCGGACATGCTCTCATACCGGATGAGCACGCCATAGGAAGACTTCTGATCGAACTGGAGCAGGATACGTCATTGATACTGGCAGTCGGTTCCGGAGTTATGAATGATCTGGCCAGGATAATTGCCTACAGGACAGGCAAATCCTTTGCTATCGCCGGGACGGCACCTTCTATGGACGGCTACGCATCAGTCGTATCCCCGCTTATCATAAACGGCAAAAAGAATACGTATCCCGGGAAGTATCCGAGCACCATATTCGCGGACACCTCAATAATGCGCGACGCCCCGATGGTCATGATCAGGGCCGGGTACGGAGATGTGCTCGGAAAGCTAACGTCACTTGCCGAATGGAAGCTTTCCAATATCCTTAATAATGAATATTATTGTGAAACCATTGCCGGTCTGGTGCGAAAGGGTGTGGATCGCTGCATCGAAAGCACGGACGGGCTTGCTTCAAGGGATGAAGATGCGATACGTCGTCTGATAGAAGCTCTTATACTGACAGGTATATCGATGGGGCTTGCCGGTGTTTCGAGACCGGCTTCCGGTACTGAGCATCAGTTGGCCCATTACTGGGAGGTTAAGGATATCGAGGCCGGACGCGAACATGCTTTGCACGGAAATGCGGTTGGAGCGGCGACAGTTGTGACGGCAACGCTGTACGAACTTGCGGCGGATATACTGCCGGAAGGTTTCGAATATCCTGCTTCGGAATATGTGAAGAAGCTCCTGGAGAGGATCGGTGCATTTACGAGCCCCAGGGACCTGGGTATCAGCCGCGAACTGTTTGAAGACAGTTTGATGAACGCCATGTACCTTCGCGACAGATATTCACTGCTGAGGTTCTGCCATGAAAAGGGAAAGCTTGCCGTATACAAGGACATACTGGTGCGGAGGTTCTATAGCTGAAAATATGGGGACACTTGAGGATATAAAACTCTTCGTACTGGATATGGATGGTACGTTTTACCTCGGCGACAGGCTGCTGGAAGGGTCTTTGGACTTTCTGGAGAAGCTTGCCGAGAAGGGCAGGAAGTTTTTGTTCTTTACAAACAATGCATCGCGCAACAGCACTTTTTATATACAGAAGCTTGCAAATATGGGCTGCTATGTTGAGGAAAAAGATATAATAACTGCCGGCGATGTAACGATCACATTTCTTAATGAAAATTACCCGGGGTCAAAGGTCTACCTGGTCGGTACCGAATTTCTGAGGGAGAGCTTTATAAAACGCGGCATCGATTTGACGGAAGACGACCCCGATATAGTGGTGCTCAGTTTCGACACGACTCTTACATACGAAAAGATTTTTAAGGCATGTACATTTATCAGGAACGGGGCATTATTTATCGCCACACACCCCGATCTCAACTGCCCGACCGAGAACGGCTTTCTCCCGGATTGCGGTTCCATGTGCGCGATGATAGAAGCGTCGACAGGGGTGAAACCCAGGTTTCTCGGCAAGCCGTACCGTGAAACTGCCGACATCATAAGACTGGTGACCGGCAGGAGGGACGACGAGATAGCTTTTGTCGGCGACAGGCTGTATACGGATATCGCAACGGGAGTGAACAATGGGATGGCAGGTATCCTTGTGCTTACAGGTGAAACAAAGCTTGAGGATGTGGAAGGCTCCGACGTTAAGCCCGATTTCATATTCGAAAACCTCGCGGCGCTGGGGAGAGCTCTTTAAAGCGGATAATATATTTTGAACAAAGCGGATATTAAGATAGGACTGTTTATTTGCAAAATTGATTGATAGAGCAAGGGGAGAACATATATGGCGGATATTACGTCACAATTGATACAGGAATTCAAACTCAAGCCGTTTCAGGTAGAGAATACGATACGGCTCGTGGATGATGGCTGTACGATTCCTTTCATCGCCCGTTACAGAAAAGAACTGACAGGTGAATTGGATGATCAGGTTCTTAGAGAAATGCATGAAAGGCTCGTTTACCTGAGAAATCTTGAAGAACGCAGGCAGGACGTGATAAGGCTTATTGAAGAACAGGGCAAGCTCACTCCCGAGATCTCAAAAGCTCTTGAAAACTGTAAAAGCATGCAGGAGATAGAGGATATATACAGGCCTTACAAGCCGAAGAGAAGGACGAGGGCGTCCATAGCGCGGGAGAAAGGGCTGGAACCTCTGGCAGCAATCGTTCTCGGCCAGGAGATAATGAACGGCAGCGTTGAAGAGATTGCCGCGCCGTTCTTAGATGCGGAGAAGGGCGTCAACAATACGGAGGAAGCTCTTCAGGGTGCCATGGATATAATTGCGGAGGAAATTTCCGACAACGCTGAAACCAGGAAGGTGGTAAGGGAGCTCTTCTTCAAGCACGGCGCGCTTGTTTCGAAGGCGCTCAAGGAAGAGGACTCGGTTTACAGGCTTTATTACGATTTCAGAGAACCTGTTGCGAGGATAGCAAAGCACAGGGTACTGGCTGTCAATAGGGGCGAGAAGGAAGGTTACCTGCAGGCGGGCGTCGAGATGCCCGACGAACTTGTCGTATCTTTCCTTCAATCCAAATATACTGCGAAAAAACGCTCGATCACATCAGGATACGTTGAAGCGGCTGCAGAGGATTCTTACAAACGTCTGATAGCGCCTTCCATAGAAAATGAAGTGAGGAACGAGCTTACTGAAATGGCCGGCGAACAGGCTATGAAGGTATTTGCGGAGAATCTCAGGAATCTGCTGCTCCAGCCCCCTGTAAAAGGAAGGGTTGTGCTCGGGCTGGACCCGGCATACCGTACCGGCTGCAAGATCGCAGTCGTCGATGATACGGGAAGGGTGCTCGCAACTACGGTAATTTACCCCACACCACCGCAAAGCAAGGTGGAAGAAGCGGAAAAGGTGATACTTAACCTGATCGACAGGCTGAAAGTCGATATAATTTCGATCGGGAACGGGACTGCATCAAAAGAGTCCGAGATTTTTGTGGCAGATTTGCTGAAAAAGGCTGCCAGGAAGGTATACTACATGGTGGTCAGCGAAGCCGGAGCTTCCGTATATTCAGCTTCAAAGCTCGGTGCTGAGGAATTTCCCGAGTTCGACGTTTCGCTGAGGAGCGCCGTCTCGATAGCAAGAAGGCTGCAGGATCCGCTTGCGGAATTGGTAAAGATAGATCCGAAGGCGATAGGCGTCGGACAGTATCAGCATGACATGAACCAGAAACGGCTCGGCGAGACTCTTGGGGGCGTCGTAGAGGATTGCGTGAACAGTGTCGGGGTCGACCTGAATACGGCCTCGCCCTCATTGCTTTCATATGTTTCCGGTATCAACGCCTCCGTTGCGAAAAACATAGTTGAGTACAGGGAGAGCAACGGACGCTTCGGGAGCAGGAAGGAGCTAATGAAGGTCAAAAAGCTGGGAGACAAGGCGTTTGAGCAATGCGCGGGCTTTCTCAGGATACCTGACGGCAGGAACATATTTGACAACACCTCAGTTCATCCGGAAGCCTACGGCGCCGCTGAGAAGTTACTCGATGCGCTTGGGTACAAGCTTGAAGATGTAAGGAACAGGAAGCTGGGGGATCTGTCGAAGGAAGTGGAAAGGAAGGGCGCTGAAAGCGTAGCGAAGACTATCGGCGTCGGCGTCCCGACACTTAAGGATATAGTGAGCGAACTTATGAAGCCCGGGCGCGATCCCAGGGATGAACTGCCGAAGCCTGTTTTACTGACGGACGTACTGGATATGGCAGACCTGAAGCCCGGCATGGTACTGACGGGCACGGTCAGGAACGTAGCGGATTTCGGTGCATTTGTGGATATAGGGGTACACCAGGACGGACTTGTGCACATATCGGAGTTGGCCGATAAATTTGTCAGGAAACCCATGGATATAGTCTCAGTAGGTGACATCGTCAAGGTGAGGGTATTGTCGGTCGATGCCGTAAAAAAGAGAATAAGCCTTAGTATGAAAGGGATCTGATGAGGAGTTCCCTGTAAACGATTATCGGAAGTTATATTTTAACGGTTACTAAGGGGCTGTAGAAAGAGGGATTGAAATGGATATGATAAGGGATGCGATCCAGGCTGTTGTCAAAAGACCGTTCATACTGGTGCTTGTTAGCGCAGTAATGCTGGCTGCAGCCGTTTTTAACGTTTTTATTCCGGTAATGGCAATGGTAGTAGGCATCGTTAAAATGACCGGAGGAGGCTTCTTCGACAGTATCCTGTCTGTTATACAGGTGCTCATAGACCCGTCAAGCCTGCTCACGCTGCTGATAACTCTGGCAGTGCTGGCTTTACTGCTGTCTGCCGCGGCAGGTCTGCTGCTCCCGGGATATATACTGATCGTAAACGACGGGCTTAATAAGGGCGAGAAAATAAAAGGATTAATTGCAAAAGGAATAAGGAATTATTTTCTGAAGTATTTCGTAATGACGCTGAAAACCACTTTAATCACTGCTGTATTCGGTATCTTTCTTATCATATCGGCAGTGCCCGCGATAATAGTTTCAAAGGCCGCTTTCAGTACAAAGCCGGATCTGATGCTTGCCGCGGTATTTATAGATATTGTGACGGTATGTGTATTCTTTCTGTGTCTTTCTTTTTTCAGGATATATATTTCGATGTGGTATGCGGCGGCGGCATTCAATGAGGAAAAGCCGTTTAAAATGGGTAAGGCAGCCGGTGACCGCTGCTTCTGGAGTATGGCGATAAGTTTTCTCGGCTTTGACGTAGTATTTTCTGCGGTCATCTTCCTTATTTATCAAAGCGGCAGCCAGATATTCCGGTATGGAGCCGGGTGGGTCTTCGCCAGTCTGTTTTTTGCGGTGCTTGCAGTATTTATCCTGCGTTCCTACAGAAACAGTTTTATCGAAAAAGACCGGGAAGAGGACCCTGACGACGACCTTGAATGACCCCGGTGATCCCTGGGCATGCCCCGGCTTTGTTATTTGGCGAAGTTGTGGCGCCCGATAACGAGAATTATAGGCCTTGACCATATCCATGAGCTCGTTGCGGTACTTGGATTGTAATAGTAAATACAGCCATATGTTGGATCCCATCCGTTCAATGCATCCCTTGCGGCGTTTATTGCGGTTGAGTCCGGGTCGAGGTTTATCTGGCCGTCGCTGACGGCGTCGAATGCGCCCGGCTGATATACGACGCCTGCTATTGTTCCCGGAAACCGGGAATCCCTGGTCCTGTTCATTATGACAGCTCCGACCGCCACCTGGCCTACATAAGGCTCGCCGCGTGCTTCGCCGTAAATGATATGTGCCAGAAGGTTAAGATCGCCGGAGCCTGCGCTTGTACCCGTGGTTGTCGCCGTATAGCCCTGACCTGTTGGAAGACCTAACGCCGCAAGTGTTTCAGGGCCTGCGATACCGTCTACCGCAAGGCCGTTTTTCGCCTGAAAGCTTTTTACAGCGCTGTATGTCAGATACCCGTAATCACCGTCTACGCTGCCCGTATAATAACCCCAGTTTGAAAGGCGCGTCTGGATCCTTGTTACCTCACTGCCTGTCGAACCATATTGTGACAGCGCCGCTTCGGCTTTTTGGTGCATGTCCGACATCTGGCAATTAAAAAACAGGGCTGACTCTGTTAAAATAGTAATAAGAAGCAATAACGCAGTTTTCCTTTGCATCGGATATCCTCTCTTCTTTTGTAATAAAGCACCCTGTCTATTTTTTGTATTTAGTTCAAATTTATTCAGAAAAGCAGTATGTAGACGAGTATGATGAGCAGCAGATCGTCATCGATGGCTTCGTCGAGCATAAGTACGATCAAGCCGATAAGGATGAGCTCTTCTATTTTAACGTGCTTTTGGATATAGTGTATTACATCGTAGAGGGGTGAAATCTTCTTTCTTTCGCCTGTAAATTCGGGGATAGCCTCCTTTTCGTTAGGAAGCGGTATACCGAAAAAGTCGTTTTCATTATGATGGGACGAACCGGCATTGCTGATGGGATAAAAGGGATTCGGCACATAGAAGGGGGACAGATATTTTTTTGAATTCTGTACAGGCCTTTTGTAAGCCATCAGGTTCACCTCTCCTATTTCTCTTGTTCATTGAGCATTCTGCTCAGGCCCGCTATTTGAAGAAGCTGTATGCAGTTTCCTATTTTCTTCTGCCTGCGGTTGTTCATAAAAGGTTTTATTGCCATCAGCAGGTTGATCCTTGGATCGTTCGAGGAATTTAACCGGTCGAGCGAATACTTCGCTGTATCAAGCAGCTCCTGGCTGACGGCAGGCGCTTCGTCAACCTGTCTGTTCTCATCCGGATTAACCTCATAATCTGCTTCAACCTCGACCGGCTGAGAATTTTCGGTTTCTTTTTTGCCCAGAGAATTTGCCAGTATTGAAACAAGCTCCTTAACGTTATCGGGCACATCGTTCTGTCCCAGCATTTGCGATATCTGCTGAATTTTTTTGCCAAGATCGTCACTCATAGATAATCCCTCCGAACCCAGGCACTAATAAATATATTCATTTTTTATTTAATAATGTCTTTAATTTTGTTCATTATCTCCGGACCTTTTTCCCCGAGCAATTTCTGCACTTCATTCATGTCGACGCTGTTCATCTTCTGCTTCAGGTCAGTCTTGTTCAGGTTCAGAGCCTTCAATTTCTCGTCATCGATTTCGTTCAGTTTGGACAGAAGTTCATTTTTGTCAACCTTGCCAAGCTTTTTCGCAAGTTCGTCCGTATCGCTGTTTTTCAGCATATCGACGGCAGCGTTGATTTTGGCCTGCAATACCTTGTCGTCCATTTTGCCGAGCATTTCGGCAATTTTTTTAAAATTGTTTGACATGTTTCAATTACCTCCGGAATTTTATTCAGGTTTGGATAAGTACTATTTCGGTCTTGCTTTATTCGGCTGCATCCTCGTTTCTGGATAAACCGACAAACAGAAAAAGGAATATTGCGATCACAACCAGAGGCATTATGCCCAGACTGTCGGTAGAATCTGAATCCGTGCCCGTAATAATTATAATGATAAAGATGATGGCAAATATCAGGACTTCATCAAGACCTTCGTCGAACATACTTCTCAATGTGTCTGGCAAATGTTCAAAAATAGCCATGCGGCTGCCCCCGACGATATGAATAACAGTATATTTTATGAGAGCTGATTCTAAAATGTTACAATATAAAAATGTTTTTATTTATAAGAAGGCATGCTGAAAAGGGGACATGGTATGCCCCCCTTTGTAAACTTGCACGGTCTTGGATGCGCGTATGGGATCAGGTTAGTAAAACAGCTCAAGGAATACAAGTATAAAGAACAACAGTGTACAATCGTGATCGCATGTGTTGATCCCTCGCCTCCCGGTCCTAAACATACCGATCGCGCTGTTATCCCAAAAAAGCAGCAGGAACACCAGTATGAAAAAGAGAAGCGTGCAGTCATCCGATCTTCCCAGGAACTTGTTATCCGACATGTTAACTCACCTCCGAGGAACAGTACAGGAATCTTCATTGACATAATATGCCGGGCAAAGGTATAGTGTTACT
>JAEYOM010000148.1 GCA_023411715.1 Bacillota bacterium
GAGCTCAGCCAAAAAAGGTTTGTGAGATTGAATTGGATGGGACCGGAATTCCTCATGTTTACCCAAGTGCTTTACCACAAAGCAAAATGGATGTCTGCTGCACTTAAGGCTTTTATCGAATTAATGCATGAAATAGAGCTATAAAATAGGCGTAGATAAACAGGAACTAATAACAATATATGCAGGAAGTGTAGGTGCTAGTGTAATACTGTTTATAGGCTCTTACATGGATTTTTTTAACATTAATAAATTCCAGTCCCAATAAGCGGATTTCTTTAATCGATAATAAATTACCAGCATTTGATAATTATCTCTATTCTTGATTGTCATAACTCAGCATAAAATTTATATTAATAATTTTATATTATGGAGGAATAGTTATGGCAAAAAAGTCAATTGTGCTCGTATTGGTGCTGGCAATGCTGGCAAGCGTATTCGTCGGTTGTGGTCAGGCGAAATCGACTTCGAGTTCCGCTAAGCTTGTCGGTGTTACAATGCCTACAAAATCGCTCCAGAGATGGAACGAGGACGGCGCCAACGTTAAGGCTGCCCTGGAGGCAAAGGGATACAAGGTTGACCTCCAGTATGCCGACAATAAACAGAATGAACAGAATAGCCAGATCGAGAATCAGATCACCATGGGAGTCGATGTTCTCGTCATCGCTTCGATCAATGGCGGTGAACTGGGCGGAGTCCTTGCGCAGGCAAAGGCCGCGAAAATCCCCGTAATAGCTTACGACAGACTTTTAACGAACACTGACAAGTGCGACTACTATGCCACCTTCGATAACTACGGCGTCGGCAAGATGCAGGGCGAGTACATCGTCAGCGCTCTTAAGCTCGATAAAGGCGAAAAGGGCCCCTTCTCGATGGAATGCTTCGGCGGCGACCCGGGCGACAATAACGCAAAACTGTTCAACCAGGGCGCAATGGACGTTCTGCAGCCTTACATAGACAGCGGCGTACTCGTAATCAAATCCGGCCAGACCAAATTCCCGGACCAGATCGCTATCACAAACTGGGAGTCCAAAGATGCTCAGAACAGGATGGACAATCTTCTGACTGCTTATTATGCAGACAAGAACATCGATGTAGTGCTCTCGCCGAATGACAGCCTTGCACAGGGTATTGTCGCTTCACTGAAGTCCGCCGGATACGGCACATCCTCCAAACCCTTCCCGGTAATTACCGGACAGGACTGCGACAAGATCAACGTAGGCCAGATCATCCGCGGCGAACAGTCGATGTCGATCTTCAAGGATACGAGAGTTCTCGCAGATCAGGTCATCGCTATGACTGACGCTTTACTTGCCGGTCAGAAGGTTCCGACAAACGGAAGCTATAACAATGGCAAGATTGATGTTCCTTCGTTCAACTGCGAAATCAAGTTTGCAAACAAGGACAACTGGAAGCAGCTGCTTGTCGACAGCAACTATTACAAGTTAGCCGATATACCGGACGCAAAGTAAACTAGTTATGTGAAAATGGCGGCAGCGCGGCTGCCGCCATTTTTAATACCGGGAACAGAAAATAAAAGCTTTAGCTTATGACGAGGCAGTGGCTGCCTCGTTGAAACGCCGCAGAGGTAAGGAAATTTTTCTATAACCGAAAATTTTCCTAATAAACCGATGCGTTATAAAGGAGCAGATGTATGTCGGAATATATCCTGGAGATGGAGAATATAACCAAATTGTTCCCTGGCGTCACCGCTCTCAGCAATGTCACCTTTCAAGTAAAAAGGGGCGAGATACATGCCCTGGTTGGGGAAAATGGGGCCGGCAAATCTACGCTGATGAATGTTCTGAGCGGAATATATCCCTACGGTTCATATACCGGTGACATCATATACAAGGGGACGGAATGCAGGTTTAGAAACATACGCGACAGCGAAGCGGCGGGAATTGCCATTATCCATCAGGAGCTGGCACTTAGCCCTTTTATGACGATCGCGGAGAATATTTTTCTGGGAAATGAAAGAGCGAAGAACGGTGTAATAAATTGGGATGAAACCAATAAAGAAGCGGTTGGGTTAATGAAGAAAGTCGGCCTTAATGAAAAGTATACCACGCAGATAAAGAACATAGGCGTCGGCAAACAGCAGCTTGTGGAGATAGCCAAGGCGCTTTCGAAAAACTGTGAACTGCTTATACTGGATGAACCGACAGCGGCGCTCAACGATGAAGATTCCGACCACCTTCTCGAGCTTTTGCAGACGCTTAATAAAGAGCATGGTATTACGTGCATAATGATTTCTCATAAGATCCACGAAGTCATAAAGATTGCGAACAGTATAACCGTTCTGCGGGATGGAAAGACGATAGAAACTCTGGACAATACCGTGCATGCCAATGAAGGCCGAATAATAAAAGGGATGGTGGGCCGCGAGCTTACGGACCGTTTCCCGAAGCATTCGGCAAAGATCGGTGAGATAGGCTTTGAAATAAGAAATTGGGTTGTGCATGACCCTCTTGATGAGGAAAGAGTTGTCATTAACAATGTCAGCATGTACTTCAGAAAGGGCGAGATCATAGGACTTGCCGGTCTTATGGGCGCGGGAAGGACAGAGCTTGCAATGAGCGTATTCGGAAGAGCGTACGGCAAAAGGATAAGCGGGACGCTTGTCAAGGATGGTAAAGAGATAACCCTGAATAATATCGGCCAGGCGATAGCCAATGGAATAGCTTATGTTACCGAAGACAGGAAAACGGCAGGGCTGGTGCATATACAGGATATAAAAAAGAACATTACCCTGGCTAACTTAAAAGCAATTACAAAAGGTTTTGTCGTTAACGAAGAGGAAGAAATCATAGTAGGAAAGGATTACAGGGGACGGTTCAACATAAAGTCGTCGAGTGTGTTTCAAAAAGCGGGTAATCTTTCGGGAGGAAACCAGCAGAAGGTTGTGCTCAGCAAATGGATATTTGCCTCCCCCGATGTGCTGATACTCGACGAACCTACGAGAGGAATCGACGTTGGCGCGAAGTATGAGATATACAAGATAATCTTGCAGTTGGCAGATGCCGGGAAATGCGTCATCATGATCTCTTCGGAGCTGCCTGAGATATTGGGAATTACCGACCGCTTGTACATAATCAACGAGGGGCGTGTAGTAGGTGAAATGAAGACGAACGAAGCGACCCAGGTGGATATCATGTCCACAATAATAAGAAGTTCAGCAGGGCGATAGGGGGAATATATATGAACAGCGTTAAGGAATTTATGAACCGTAACATACGGCAATACGGAATGATTTTTGCCCTGGTTGTAATAGTGATCTTTTTCGGGGTCGTGACCGGTGGCAAGCTTATCTGGCCGAGAAACGTGCAGATGCTGGTGCGCCAGAACGCATATGTGCTGATACTCGCCATAGGAATGATGTTTTGTATATTGACGGGTGGTAACATCGACCTTTCGGTCGGCTCGCTGGTCGCTCTGGTAAGCGCTATGTCGGGGCTTATGGCCACGACGCTTGGTTTGCCCGCTTGGCTGGCAATAATTATCAGCATTATAACGGGCCTTTTGGCTGGCGTGTGGCAGGGCTTTTGGATAGCGTATGTCAAGGTACCGCCATTTATCACAACACTGGCAGGCATGCTTGTTTTCCGGGGGCTTAACAATATAATCTTGGACGGAAAGACCTTACCGCTCTCCGGTCTGTATACTACGATCGGGACGGGTTCGGTTCCCGATATCGCCCCAAATACCGTCCCGGATTTTTTACGAATCGGTGATTTGCTGCAGCTGCAGAATAAGCCTGAGTTTCTGAATGTAACGATGCTTCTTGTGGGTCTTGCATTATCCATCATTTATGTGTTGTTTGTGATTTTTAACAGGAAAAGTAAAAAAATGCGCGGGTATGAAGTAGCGTCTTTAAAGTCAGTCATCATAAAAGCTATTTCATTCTTTATTGTTATTAATGTTTTCGCTTACTGGCTGGCTATGGATGAAGGTTTACCCATAATGCTGATTTTACTGGCCGCTTTATACGCTATTTACACGTTTATAGCAACGAAGACCATACCTGGGAGGCATATTTACGCTATGGGAGGAAACATTAAGGCGGCGGAGCTTTCCGGGGTCAACACCAAAAAAATGATGTTCCTCGTATATTCGAACATGGGGCTTTTAGCGGGGGTTGCAGCCGTAGTAACTGCCGGAAGAAGTATGGCCGCCTCGCCCAATGTCGGAGTGAACTTTGAGCTTGACGCTATAGGCGCATGTTTTATAGGCGGCGCTTCTGCATACGGCGGCATAGGAACGATATGGGGAGCTGTTGTAGGCGCCTTTATTATGGGCGTTATGAACAACGGCATGTCTATCATAGGTTTAAACGTCTTTTTACAGTCTGTTGCAAAAGGGCTGGTAGTGCTGCTCGCCGTCGCATTTGACATGTATTCGAAATCCAAGTCCAGGCTTAGTTAGGCCGGAACAGAAACATAGGGAAACAGAGGGACGGTTCTTTTGTCTTATTTCGCTCGCGGAAATGGGACAAAAGAATCGTCCCTCTGTTTCTGCACTAAGCGACAATGATGTCCAAGTATTTACGACGCTCACGACA
>JAEYOM010000181.1 GCA_023411715.1 Bacillota bacterium
ATATGGACGATCCTGTCGGCATAAGAGGCGATCTCCAGATCGTGCGTCACTATCACGAGCGTCTGGTTGTTCTCCCTCGCCATTTTCGTAATAAGCTCCATTACTTCCCTGGTAGTTCTGGAGTCCAGGTTTCCTGTCGGTTCATCCGCAAAAACGATTTCCGGCATTCCGACGAATGCCCTTGCGATTCCCACGCGCTGCTGCTGTCCACCGCTCATCTGCGACGGTTTGTGTTTTTCATGGGATGACAGTCCAACGGCCTTGAGCATCTCTTTAGCTTTTTTATCGCGCTTTGATTTGGAAACTCCTTTAAAGGTAAGAGGCATACTTACATTTTCAAGTGCCGTCAGCATCGGAAGCAGGTTATAGGACTGAAAAACAAAACCTACATGTTCTTGCCGGAATTTAGCAAGCTGCTTTTCCGACATTTTTTCCACTGCCTTGCCTTTGATATGTATCGAGCCTTTGGTAGGCTTCTCGAGTCCCGCCATAAGGTTCAGAAGTGTTGACTTGCCGGAACCCGATGTTCCCAGAAGGCAGCAGAATTCGCCTTTTTTTATGTCGAGGCTCACATTGTCCAGCGCAATGACCTTTTCCTCACCTACCCGGTATACCTTCCTCAGATTTTTCAATTCTATGATGTTCTCCAAGCTATGATCAGGCTCCTTTGTAACCATTTTGCAAAGCATAAATATATATGGCCGGTAACCAACGAATAATTAGACGGCCATGCATGGCAGAAGGTTCCGTTTTTTTAGAAAAAATTGTATTAAAATTTCTGAATGTTGAACTGTATTTCCACAAAGCTGCTTGTACATGCCATTATACGCAATAAGTCCGGAATTGTTTCCGGATTCTGAAGCAAACGTTTTAAAGGTCAAATTGCCCCTCCTGTGGTATATCTCTGCTCCGGGGACTATTCTTGACGTCCGGCCCGGTATCGAGAACTATATTATTATGCTGCACAGTAATTTCGCCATGTTCTTCGGATGAAAAGAAATAGGCCTGTACTGACAGCCTATTCCTTTTTGGAGGTTGAGAATATATAATAATTGTCTATAAGGAATAATTTATTAATGTTATTGTAATTATATCATTCACGATATATTGGGTCAACATTTATTTTGACACCAATATATTGTACTTATGCCAGGCAATCGGCTGCATTCAGCCATAAGCACATAGATATTCAATAAGTTTCATATAAAAAAATAAAAGGATTCGTCTCCGGATACTTCAATTCATATGAACGATTTACAGAACCTGTTTTTTATTTCTCTAAAGTAAATTTACGCGGCCCTATTTTAACAAATTTGCTTGTGAAAACACGACTATGATATTAAAATAAACTATAGTCGTTTAATATAAGGTTGCTACGCGCGTCAGGATAATGAAAATGCTTTTCTTTAAGTTGCTTGACTTATGTACCAGGAAGGGAATAATTTAAAATGAAAAACATATTGCTGAAGCACAAATTACTTCGTACGCTTATTGAGCTGCGCGGTAATCCCCGCGCCTGTGTTTATACTGAACCAATGTGGGGGCTTTCCATGAACCTGTGTCTGCCTTATGCAACTGTATATATGCTTACTTTCGGCATAAGTGATGTGCAGGTGGGGATTGTAACTTCAATTTATATGTTTTCCCAGATGATCTTTGCATTTTTATCAGGTGCTATCATTGATAAAATGGGGCGCAGGAAGAGTACTGCGGTATATGATTTTCTGGCATGGAGTCTCCCTTGCCTCATATGGGCATTCAGCCAGGGTTTTTGGTTCTTTGTCGTAGCTGCAATGCTTAACGGAATGATGAAGATAACCACAGTATCCTGGGATTGTCTGCTGGTAGAGGATGCTCCAAAGGATAAAATAACCCATATATATTCCTGGGTTATAATTGCCGGTAACCTCTCTGCCCTATTTGCGCCAATATCTTCAATCCTGGTAGCAAAGCTGACACTGGTGCCGGCTATACGAATACTCTACATCAATGCTTTTATTATTATGACGGCAAAGATATTAATCCTGTATAAGTTCTCAAGAGAAACCGGCGCTGGAAAAATCAGGCGTGACGCATCTCGCAATAAGTCTTGGAGAGAGATGCTATTCGGATATAAAAGTGCATTACGCAAGATACTAAATTCTCGAGGTACAATATTTGCTATCATCATCAGTATATTAGTAGAGATTGTGGCTATGATTGGAATGACCTTCTGGCAGATTATCGCATCCCGCCGCATCGGTATCCCTGATACATTATTGCCCATCTTTCCGATGGTGCGAAGTATACTTTCAATTGTGCTTTTCTTCACAGTTATCTCTCGAATCAAGCAAACGAAGCTGAAATGGCCGCTGTATGGAGGATTCTTCAGTTCCATAGTCGGCTGTATATTGCTGATTTCAATATCAAACACGGGTGTTTGGGGATATGCAATATTATCGATTTCTTTAGTTTTTGAAGCGTTGGGTGGAGCTGTCTTAAGTACGCTTAGAGAATCCCTGGTCGCTATTCATGTCGACCCTGCGGAGCGTTCAGGAATTATGGCCTTACTTCAGACGACGGTAATGCTGGTAAGTGTACCCTTTGGGTATATAGGTGGGCTGCTAAGTGATATCTCAAGAATATTGCCCTTCGTTCTTAGTATTGCATTGTTATTGTCAGGTATCCTGGCAACAGCTATGTTTTATCATCGACCCTCCAGTACATAAACCATGCAAACTCTACCTATTGGTAGAACTCTCTCCCTAACCTAATACAGGAGATCATCTTTTTCCCATAAATCTCTCTTAGCACCTAATCTTTTTAGGAGTTATAAGCAAAAAAGATGACATTTAAAGTACCATGTCACCTTTTTTGCTTAATTTATGCTTCGCATT